>JAGGTG010000232.1 GCA_021163905.1 Candidatus Aerophobota bacterium | reverse complement strand
TTTCTTTATAGTATTAGCCTGTTCTGAGTTGATAGCCTTAAGATTCTCAATTTCCCTACTTAGATCACCTGTTACCTTGAAGTAGTTATCGGTAATTTTCTTTATAGTATTAGCCTGTTCTGAGTTGATAGCCTTAAGATTCTCAATTTCCCTACTTAGATCACCTGTTACCTTGAAGTAGTTATCGGTAATTTTCTTTATAGTATTATCCTTTTCCTTTAGAGAAGATTTAAGAGAAGAAACTTTCTGATTGAGCTCCCAGGTTTCTTTAAGATACTTTTGAGTTAAAGCTTCAATTGACTTGTTTTGTTTGTCAATATTAACCATTAACTCTTTATTTTTGGATTGTAAGCTGGCAATTTTTTTCTGCAATGATCTGATCTTTTTTCTTAGCTCTCCAGCAGCAGCTTTACCAATTTCTCTTCGTTTAGCCAGGGACTTAAAAAATTCAACATCTTGCTGTAATTTCTGAATTTTACTTAAATATTCTTCCTTTAAATCCTTAATAATTTTACTTTGTTTTTCATTAAGAGCTTTAAGCTTATCTCTTTCTGCCACCAGTTCCCCGACAACTTTAAAAAAGTTATCCTTCAATTGCTGAATTATTCTGGTTTGGTCAACAATAGTTGCTTTTGCTTCCTCCAGCTGTTTTTCCAGAGTTTTTTGCTGGGCTATGGCTGGTATTGCCCCCAGAAGTGTAATCGTAAAAATCGCACACACTACAATTGCTTTTATCGCCGACCCCTTCTTATTTTTACTGATAATCATCTCTTAATCCCTCCTTTTAATTTTTTATAGAAAAATATCGTTATTTTCACCTCCTTTCCTAATCTACGACCAGCACAAATTAAATCTGTTAACTATTTTAACATACCCTTATCTTACTGTCAAGAAAGCATTATAACTTATATAACTCACACCACTTCTTCGGGATGCGCAATCCTTCCCTTAATAGCAGAAGCTGCAGCAACAGCTGGATTTGCCAGATAAACCTCGCTTTTTGGATGTCCCATACGTCCAGTAAAATTTCTGTTAGTGGTAGCTATAGCTTTTTCTCCCTCCGCAAGAACTCCCATATGACCACCCAGGCAGGGACCACAGGTTGAAGGCCCAACTACAGCACCCGCTTTAATAAATACTTCAATAATACCTTCTTTTAAAGCTTGAAGATAAATCTCGGGAGTGGCTGGAATTACAATAACCCTTACCTCCGGGTGTACCTTCTTTCCTTTAAGCAAACTTGCAGCTAATCTTAAATCTTCAAGATGGCCATTTGTACAGGAGCCAATTACAACCTGGTCTATCTTTACATCATCAATTTGAGATACCGGTATTGTCTTTGAGGGAAGAGGAGGAAGGGCTACCTGAGGCTGTATTTTTTCAACCTGATATTCCTTAATATCAATATAATCAGCATCTAAATCACTCTGGTAGAGATTGTAGGGTTTATCCGTTCTTTCTCTTAGATATTTCTCGGTAGTCTTATCTGGAACTATTATACCATTTTTTGCCCCTGCCTCAACAGCCATATTACATATTGTTAGTCTGGAGGAAATGGATAGCTCAGAAATTACAGGACCTGTAAATTCCATGGACATATAGGATGCACCATCCACTCCTATATCACCTATTGTATATAAAATAATATCTTTAGCTGTAGTCCAGGCGGGAAGTTTACCCCGATATACAAACTTCATACTGGCAGGAACCTTGAGCCATATTTTACCGGTAGCCATGACTGCCGCAAGATCCGTACTTCCTACTCCACAGGCAAATGCTCCAAGTGCACCGGCAGTGCATGTGTGAGAATCAGCTCCTATGACAAGATCTCCGGGTAAAATAAATCCATTTTCTGGAAGGAAGATGTGCTCTATACCAACTCTGCCCACTTCAAAATAATTTTTTATTCCATACTCCTTAGAAAATTTTCTCATCAGTGCACACTGCTGCGCAGCTTTTATATCTCTGTTTGGAGTAAAATGGTCCGGGATTAAAACTATTTTATCTTTATCAAAAACTTTTCTGCATCCCCATTTTTTAAATTTCTCTATAGCAAGAGGGGCGGTTATATCATTTGCAAAAGCAAGGTCCACCTTTGCCAGAACAAACTCACCTGGTTTTACCTCTTCTTTACCTGAATGAACAGCAATTATCTTTTGAGATATAGTCATATCAACTAACTCCTTAATTTGTCTAAAGCTGATCTTATTTTTTTTAGTCCCTCCTTGATATCCCCTAAAGAAACAGCATAGGATATTCTAAGATGTCCCTCTAATCCAAAGGCTGATCCAGGAACTGTTGCCACACCAGCTTCTTCCAGGAGATAAGAAGCTAAATCTATGGAATTTCTTATTTGGCCTTTATCATAGACTATTCCTAAAAAATTGGTAAAATCGGGAAATATATAAAAGGCTCCCTGAGGCTTATTAACCTTGACACCTTTTATTTTTTTCAGACCATCCTTTATTATTTTTCTACGGTGATCAAACTCTTTTATTAATCGTTTAATTTTTTCATTAGATTCATCAAGAGCTGCAAGGGCTGCCTTTTGAGATATAGAGCTTGCACAGGAGGTTGAGTGACTTTGAAGTCGAATCATGGCCTGGATAATTTTTTCAGGTCCACCAGCATATCCAATCCTCCAGCCTGTCATACTGTAAGTCTTAGATACACCATTAACGGTAAGGGTTTTTCCTTTTATGGTATCTCCCAAAGATGCAAAACTAACATGGGGGGTTTCATAAACAAATTTCTCATATATTTCATCTGAAATTACTAAAATTGGATAGGGTTCAATTACTCTTGCTATTTTTTCCAGTTCCCCTCTGGTAAATACTCCACCTGTAGGGTTATGAGGAGTATTGAGGATGATGGCTTTTGTTTTTTCAGGGTGAATAGCTCTTTTTAGCTCTTCTTGATCTATCTTTAGCTCTTTTTCAAATTCTAATGAGATATAAACGGGAACTGCTCCTGCTAACCTCACCTGTTCAGGGTAGGAAACCCAGTAAGGAATTGGAATAATAACTTCATCACCTGGATTGCATACAACCTGAAGGGCATTGTATATAATTTGTTTGGCACCGTTTCCTACAACTATTTGAGATGGAGTGTAATGCAGACCATTGTCCTGTTTAAATTTTTCAACTATAGTCTGAATTAACTCCTCCGTTCCACCCACAGGAGTGTATCTTGTAAAATTTTCCTCGATAGCCTTTATTGCAGCTCTTTTTACAAATTCAGGGGTTTCAAAATCAGGCTCACCTGCTGAGAAATTTATTATTCTCCTCCCTTCTTTTTTTAGTTTTTTAGCTTTAGCATTTATGCTTAAAGTAAGAGAGGAACTCACACTAGCAGCCCTTTTGGAAATTTGCATTTTTACCTCCTGTAAAGAGGTCAAAGTACTGATGGGAAAATGGTTACTGTAAAATATACTCCAGTAACCATTTTATGTCAACTTTAGCTCCCTCTTTTGCTAAAGGACAAAATTATACCCACCCCACACAAAAATAAGAAAATGGAGCTTCCACCGTAACTTACAAATGGTAGAGGTACTCCTGTAACAGGAATAATCCCCGAGGCCATACCCATGTTTATAAACGCTTGGATAGCAATTAAAACGGTAAATCCTGTAATAAAAAGTCCGGAAAAACTGTTACCTTCCCTCAAGCCTAAAATAATTCCTCGAATAACCATGACGATAAATGCGGTTATTATTGTAAGAACTCCTAAAAATCCCCATTCTTCCCCTATACTGGAGAAAATAAAATCGGTGAAGGGTTGAGGCAAATACCTTAACTTGGTATGTGCTGCTCCTCCTATACCTTTACCCAGTAAGCCTCCTGAACCAAGAGCTATTTTTGATTGGAGAGTGCTCCATCCTGCCCCAAGGGGATCTCTTTGAGGTTCCAGGAAAGTTAAAATTCGCATTTTCTGGTAGGGAAGCAGAAAGGTATAGGAAATAGGGAATAAGGTGAGTATTGTTCCAATAATGATTAAAAATTTACGCAGGGAAATACCAGAAACAAATATGAGGACAAACCATAAACTGAGAAAAATTAGGGCTGTTCCAAGATCTGGTTGGGCAGCTATTAAAAGAGATAAAAAAAGAGTGAGCAGAAAGGATATGATGGTTATTTTCCACCCTATCTCTTTACGATTGGATAAAATTCTTGCCAGAGATAAAATAAGGATTAGTTTTGCAAATTCAGAAGGTTGAAATCTAATAAAACCTATCTCCAGCCATCTTTTAGCTCCATAAATAGCCTCTTTTTTCATGAGGACCGCTATAAGCAAGATGGCTATTGCTATATATCCAATATAACTTAGCTTAAACCAGATGGTGTCCGGTAAAATGTAGAAGAGAAATAAAAGGAAGGTCCCTATTCCTATCCATATGAGCTGTCGTTGAAAATAATAGTAAGATGTACCAACACATATGGTATAAAGATGGATTATACTCCAGGCAAGAAGAAAAAAAACTGGAATTATTAACCACCAGTCTAACTTTTTCTTGGATAACCACATTTTTCCCGATTTATCCTCCTTTTCCTGAAAATTATATTATTTTTCAGTATTATCAAATATTCTTGAAAGGATCCTTCCAGCTATTTGAGGGGCAATAGAGATTTCCTCCTTCTTGTTTTCAACAAGGACTACTATTGATAATTTAGGATTATCAGCAGGGGCGTATCCTATAAACCAGTTATGGGGATTCTTATCGCCTGCCAGTTGCGCGGTTCCTGTTTTCCCGGCTATTTTAACCACTTTATTGTTCGCTCTCCACCCTGTTCCTCTTTTTACAACCCCGGCTAAAGCTTCATGGAGAAACTCAAGAGTTGATTTTGAAATAGGGATTTTTTTAACTTTTTCTGGAGTAAAGTTAAATACAGTGTTACCATTTTCATCAACAATTTTTTTAACCAGATGTGGTCTAACAAGATAACCACCATTGGCTACAGCACTTATTAAGTCCAACATCTGGATAGGAGTTACCAGAATGTAGCCCTGTCCAATTGATAAATTAGCTGTATCTCCTGGGTACCAGACCTCTTTGTATAGCTTTTCTTTCCATTCAGGGGTGGGAAGAAATCCCTTTTTCTCTGAACCAAGGTCTATACCGGTGGGTTTCCCAAGACCAAATAATCTTGCATAATGGATTATATTTTTAACTCCTAATTTTAAACCTAATTGATAAAAGTAAACATCACAGGAATGGATAAGTGCATCTTTTAAGTTCAGCCATCCGTGTCCTTCTTTCTTCCAGCATTTAAAGATTCTTTTTCCAATTTTATAATATCCGGGGCAATAAAATTTTGTAAAAGGGGTTGCTTTCCCGGTTTCCAGTGCAGCTGTTACAAGGACTATTTTAAAGGTAGAAGCAGGGGGATATTCTCCTCTTACAGCTCTGTTTTCCAGAGGATTTTCCGGATTTCTGGATAACTCCAACCATTTCTCACCGGATATTCCCCTGGCAAAAAGATTGGGATCAAAAGATGGTAAACTGAGCATACTGAGTATTTCCCCTGTATAAGGGTTAGCTATAATTACAACACCTTTTCTATTTCCCATTTCTTCACGAGCTATTTTCTGGATATTAACATCTATTGTCAAATAAACAGTATCTCCCGGAAGAGGGTCCTTTTGAAAAATCGTTTTTAATACTCTACCATATACATCCACCTCTACCTGTCTTCCTCCCTTTTCACCCTGAAGATAGGAGTTATATACTTCCTCAATTCCCATCTTACCTACAAGATCACCTGCTTCTACTCCTAAAAAGGATAGATTCTTTAATTCATTTTTGTTAACCTCACCCAGATAACCAACAATATGAGACAGTAATTTCCCATAAGGATAGCTTCTTACAGGTTGAGACAGAATTACAACTGAGGGGAACTCTTCCCCTCTTTCTTCAATATAGGTAACCTTACTGATGTCAATTCCTTCCTTAAGTACAACAGGGCGAAAGGGATTTTTAACTTTTTTAACTTTAACCTCGGCTTTTCTCAAGTCAATGTCAGGGAAAATACTTTTTAATTTTAAAAGAGTTTTTTCAGGATTTTCAAGACTTTCGGGGATAACTCCTATAGAGAATGAGGCTGTATTATCAGCAATTACCCTTTCATTTCTATCTACAATTAACCCTCGAGGATTGGCAAGTGGAATCAGGCGAAGGCGAGCGGTTTGTGATAATCTAAGGAATTTTTCTCCTTCTACAATTTGTAGCCAGCCAACTCTTATTAAGATAACTAAAAAAATAAAGAGGATTACCCCCACTAAAACTTTTATCCTTCGCTCGTATTTGAGATTTGTTTTTTCTATAAATCGGTAATTAATGGACACTTTATCTATAAATTATTTTTTGGAGGTAACCACTACCCTTGGATTGCCATTTAAATCATTTATAATTTGCACAGGGGTAAATAAGTTTTTCTTCATTTCTACTATCTTTTTTACTTTATCAGCTTGATTGTATCCTACCTCTAATACCAGATTTCCTCCTTTTTTTAACCACTTTAAGCTCTCAGGAATAATTCTTTTATAAAAGTTTAACCCTTCTTTACCTCCATTAAGAGCAAAATCCGGTTCTTTTTTAACCTCAGGCGGCAGAAATCTCATTTGTTTTCTCTCAATATAGGGAGGATTGGAAACTATAAGATCAACCCTGTTTTCCAGATTCTTAAATTCAAGGGGAAGGAAAAGGTCTCCTAATAGAAATTCTATCCTTTTTTGAACTTTATTGGACTTAGCATTGCATTTTGCTACTTTTATAGCTAAAGAAGATATATCAATAGCATAAACAAATGCATTTTTTATTTTTTTTGTTATACTGATAGCAATGCTACCACTTCCTGTTCCAAGATCAATTACTATTGGTGAGTGGTGGTTTGCTATCCTGTTGAGAATCTCAATACACTTTTCCACAACAACTTCGGTATCAGCTCTTGGAATATAAACACCCGGCGGAATAAAAAATTTATACCCCATAAATTGCTGCTCACCGGTGATATAGGCAAGTGGAACTCCCCGGGCGCGCCTTCTTATCTCTCTTTTAAATAATAATGCCTTTTCTTTATCCACAGATATTTCAGAACCAATATAAAACCAGACTCTTTTTTTTCCTATAATTTTCTCAGCAATTAGTTCTGCTGTTAACCTGGGAGAATCTATTTTCTTACTTTTTAAGTAGCAGGTGGCCCACTTTATGAGAGTGCGAACACCTGGTTCGTGCAACTTAGTCAGCCCTTTATCTGGGAGTAAAGATCGATCATCTCCATTGCAGAAATTGCAGCATCCCATCCTCTGTTACCAAGTTTGGTTCCAGCTCTCTCGATAGCCTGTTCAAGAGTATCTGCAGTAACTATTCCAAATATCACGGGAACACCGGCTTGAGTTGCAAGGGTGGAAATAGCTCTTGCAACCTGCCCTGAAACTAATTCATAATGAGGAGTAGCTCCTCTTAATACTGCTCCTAAGCAGATGATAGCATTAAATTTTTTTTGATTTAACATTTTGGATGCAACAGCAGGAATCTCAAAGCTCCCCGGGACCCAGGCTATTTCAATATTCTCCTCCTTTGCTCCATGCCTTTTGAGGGCATCCAGGGCACCTTCCAGAAGCTTATTTGTAATAAACTCATTATACCGAGAAACAACTATCCCAAATTTAAATCCCTCTGCTGTAATTTTCCCTTTATAAACTTTCACTTTTTTCTCCTTCGGGTATATTAAAATCAAGGTTCAAAAGATGTCCCAGCTTTTTCTTTTTTGTTTCCAGGTAAGCTCTGTTAATACTATTTGGCTTTATTTCAAGGGGTATTCGCTCTACGACTTCCAATCCATACCCTTTTAAACCAACAATTTTACGAGGATTGTTGGTTAGAAGTTTTATCCGATGCAGTCCAAGGTCTGCTAAGATCTGGGCCCCAATTCCGTAATCTCTAAGATCAGGAGGAAAACCAAGCTTTTCATTTGCCTCTACAGTATCCATTCCATTATCCTGTAGTTGATAGGCACGGAGCTTGTTTAAAAGTCCAATTCCTCTTCCTTCTTGATTTAGGTAAAGCAGAACACCGCAGGGTTCCTTGGATATAATTCTAAGAGCAGCCTCCAGTTGCTGTCCACAATCGCAACGAAGTGATTTAAAAACATCGCCGGTTAAACATTGGGAATGTACTCTAACAACTACATTCTCTTTTCCACTGACCTCTCCTTTTACAAGTGCTACATGAACTCTGCCTTCGATAAGGGTTCGATAAGCTACAAGGGTAAATTCTCCGTAAGCGGTGGGCAGGTGAGTTGTAACTTCTCTTCTTACGAGTTTTTCTTTTCTCCATCTGTAGCTTATAAGATCAGCTACCGTGCATATTTTTATATTATGTTCTCTAGCAAGTTTTATAAGTTTAGAAAGCCTTGCCATATGACCATCATCATCCATTATCTCACAGATAACACCGGCAGGATAAAATCCGGCAAGTCTGGCAAGATCAACAGCTGCCTCAGTATGCCCGGCTCTTACCAGAACTCCTCCTTCTCGGGCAATAAGAGGAAAGACATGTCCAGGCCTTGCAAGATCGTCACTTTTCGTATCAGGATCAATTATAGCCTTTATTGTTTTGGCTCGATCATAGGCAGAAATACCGGTAGTTGTCCCTTTTTTCAGATCAACGGAGATAGTAAAAGGAGTTCCCTTAAGGGAAGTGTTATCATTAACCATAGGTGATAAGTTCAACTGCTTTGCTCGCTGAGGAGTAATTGCTATACATATAAGACCTCTTCCATATTTTGCCATAAAGTTTATAATTTCCGGAGTAACACAGGAGGCGGGAATTACAAAATCTCCTTCGTTTTCTCTATCCTTATCGTCAACAACAATAGCTATCTTTCCCCTCTTAAAATCATCCAGAACTTCCTCTATACTATTAAGATCATTTAGACTATTCGCATTCATAAAGGCCTCTTTTGTTTTAATATCCTGCTTGTTGCAGGAATTTAAGGGTTATTTTTTCCTTTTCCCTGAATTTTAAAATTTGATCCACATATTTAGCAAGAATATCTACCTCTAAATTTAAAAGATCGCCCTCTTTGCAAAACCTTAAGGTTGTATTATTGAGAGTGTAAGGTATAAGGCATACACTAAATGTTTCATCTTCCACCTTTGCAACAGTAAGACTAACTCCTTCAATAGCTACTCTTCCCTGATTTACAATATATTTTTGCAACTCAAAGGGGGCTTTTAAAGTTAACACCCTTTGTCCTCTTTCTTCTCTAACATCTTTTAATATAGCAAGACCATCTATATCTCCCGTTATAAAGTGTCCTCCCAGAAAAGAGGTTGGTAGAAGTGCTCTTTCCAGATTAACTTTATCACCTGGATTAAGCCTTTCAAGATTTGTCTTTTTTAATGTTTGAGGTATTACCTGAACACTGAAACTTTCCTTTTGTTTTTTTACTACAGTAAGACAGGCCCCATTCACACAGATACTGTCAGATATATTAAGGGTTTTTACCACTTTTTTTGAACTTATTGTGAGCTCAAAAACAGGAGAATAATTAACCTTTGAAATTTCTCCAATTTCCTCTACTATACCTGTAAACATGGTTTATACCAGAAGAAGAGCTGGTTTTTCAAGATTTTTTTTAACCTCCTGAAGGAATTTTGAGCCAAGATACCCATCAACTACACGATGATCACAGGATAAAGTCATCTCCATTACAGGAACAACAAAAACCTCTCCCTCAATTGCTACAGGCCTATCTTTTATCTCTCCTGTAGCTAAAAGGCAAACTTGAGGGGGGTTTATAATGGCTGCAAAATTTTTTATCTGCATCATTCCCAGATTGGATAGAGTAAAGGTTCCACCTTCTATATCATCAAGAGAGAGTTTATCTTCCATGGCTTTTTTAACAAGTTCCACTCTTTCCTTAGCAATTTCAAATAAACCTTTTCTATGAGCATCTTTTATCACCGGGACCACCAGTCCTTCCTCCCTTGCAACAGCAAGGCCTATATTTACACGAGAAAAAGAAATTATCTTTCCCTGTATATAGTGAGAGTTTATTCTTGGCAATTTATGCAGAGCTTTTGCGCATGCTTTAATTAGAAAATCGGTATAGGATATACGTATCTCATCTCCAAACTCATCAATTAGGTCCTCTCTTAGCTTAACAGCTTCAGAAAAATCAACCTCTACAGTAAGATAAAAATGAGGAATTTCTCTTTTGCTAAGTTGCATCTTCTCAGCCATTATTTTCTCTACACGGGATGGAACAATCTCCTTTTGTTCACCTTCTATCTTTTCTACCTGTGGAACAGCCATCTTTTCAATAGCTTTAATAACATCTTCTTTTACTATCCTTCCTCCCGGACCTGTTCCCTTTATCTTTGTTAGATCTACTCCCTTTTCCCGAGCAAGTTTTTTGGCAAGAGGAGAAGCTTTAACTTCTCTTAGCTGAGTGGGCGTCTCTTTTTTCTCCTCCTCTTTCTCATCAGAAACCTCAACCTCTTTTTTACTTTCCCCCTCCTCCAGAGGAATTTCTTCATCCATAGAATCAACGATATAAGCAATGGTCTTTGTTATAGGTACTATATCCCCTTCCTTTACTAAGATTTTTTTAAGATAACCAGAACTTGTAGCCTCGACCTCTATATTTGCCTTATCAGTAGCTATTTCAAGAAGAGGTTCTCCTTCCTTTACAGCATCTCCCTCTTTTTTCAACCATTTTATTATTTCTCCTTCCTCCATAGTTTCCCCTAATTTAGGCATTATAACTTTCTTAATCATCATAACCTCCTGTAATCGGCTAACCGATAAACCAATTAACTTTTAACTCCTGCTTTAATAGCCAAGAATTTTCTCTACCGCAGAAATTATATCCTTCTCATTGGGTAAGAATGCCTTTTCCAGTACCGGAGATGAAGGAGGAGGTACATTTGGAGCAGCTACCCTTACAATAGGTGCATCAAGCAGATCAAATGCCTTCTCCTGGATCTGTGCAGTTAGCTCTGCTCCAAAACCCATAAACTAAACAGCCGGATGAACTATTACCACCTTAT
>JAGGTG010000133.1 GCA_021163905.1 Candidatus Aerophobota bacterium | reverse complement strand
GGGATACCCAGGAGCCTTTTAGAGGAATATTGTGGAAAAAGTGTCCCAATTTCAGTTTTGCCTTCTGTTGACCTTCTGTCTTTTTTTAATAATAATTACAGTAGTAATAAATACAAACAGAGTTAAAAAGAGGTAAATAAAATGATAAGATGGGATAAATTTACAATAAAAGCTCAGGAAGCTATTCAGGAAGCCCAGGAGATAGCTGAGAAAAAAAATCATCAGGAGATTACCCCGGAGCATCTTCTTCTTGCCCTTTTAAGAGAAGAAGGGGGAATAGTAAGCTCCATTTTAAAGAATCTGGGTGTTGATCGGGGACAGATAATCAATCAAGTAGAGGAACATGTTGACAGGTTACCCAAGGTTTTTGGAGGAGGTCAGCTTTATATATCCCCCGGCTTAAAAAGAGTTCTGGATCTTGCTCAAGAAGAAGCATCAAATCTCAAGGATGAATATATAAGTACAGAACATCTATTGCTCTCTCTTTGCGAGGATGAGACATCCTCTGCAGGTAGAATACTGCAGCAGCAGGGTATAAATAAGGATAATCTCTTAAAAGCCCTGGCATCAATAAGGGGAACTCAAAGAGTTACCGATCAAAATCCAGAGGATAAGTATCAGGCTCTTGAGAGATTTACAAGGGATCTTACCGAGCTTGCCTCCCAGGGTAAACTGGATCCAGTAATAGGAAGGGATAATGAGATAAGGAGAGTTATTCAAATTCTATCAAGGAGGACAAAAAACAATCCTGTACTGATAGGTGAGCCTGGGGTTGGAAAAACTGCCATAGTAGAAGGACTTGCTCAAAGAATTGTAGCTGGAGATGTTCCAGAAGGTTTAAAGGAAAAGAAAATACTGGCTCTTGATATGGGAGCACTTCTGGCGGGGGCTAAGTTCCGTGGAGAATTTGAAGATAGACTGAAGTCTCTTTTAAGGGAAATAAAGGAAAAAGAAGGACAGATTGTTCTTTTTATTGATGAACTCCATACAGTAGTTGGAGCAGGAGCTGCTGAAGGAGCAATAGATGCCTCAAACATGTTAAAACCCGCCCTTGCAAGAGGAGAGCTCCGCTGTATTGGAGCAACAACCCTCAATGAGTACAGAAAGTATATAGAAAAGGATGCAGCACTTGAGAGAAGATTTCAGGTGGTAATTGTTAGAGAACCGTCAGTTGAGGATACTATTGCCATTTTGAGAGGACTTAAGGAAAGGTACGAGGCACACCATGGGGTAAAGATAAAGGATTCTGCTCTTGTAGCAGCTGCCACCTTATCCCACAGGTACATAACTGATAGATTTTTACCTGATAAAGCTATTGACCTAGTAGATGAGGCTGCTGCTCGCTTAAGGATAGAAATAGATTCAAGACCAACCGAGGTAGATGAAATTGAGCGAAAGATAATGCAACTGGAAATTGAACGTCAGGCCTTAAAAAAGGAAAAGGATGAGGCCTCCAGGGAAAGATTAAAAAAACTTGAGCAGGAACTTGCCAGTTTGAAGGAGAAGGAAGCCGAATTAAAAGTTCAATGGCAAAAGGAAAAGGAGATAATTCAGAGAATAGGTGAGATTAAAAAAGAAATAGAAAATGCCCGCAAAGAATCTGTTAAAGCCGAAAGAGAGGGAAACCTTGATAGAGCAGCCGAGCTTAGATACGGGAAAATAGTTCAACTGGAAAAAGAGCTTAAAGAGGAAAGCGAAAAGCTCTCGCAACTACAAAAAGATAAGAAAATGTTAAAGGAAGAGGTGGAAGAGGAAGATATTGCTGAAATTGTATCTGAATGGAGGGGGATACCTCTTAGCAGACTGCTGGAGGGAGAGAAAGAAAAGCTTACCAAAATGGAGGAGAGAATAAAAACAAGAGTTGTTGGTCAGGATGAGGCGGTGAAGGTTGTCTCTAATGCCATAAGAAGGGCAAGAGCGGGTCTTCAGGATCCAAATAGACCTCTTGGATCTTTTATATTCCTTGGACCAACAGGTGTTGGAAAAACTGAACTTGCCAAGGCTCTCGCTGAGTTTCTCTTTGATGACGAAGGGGCTATGATAAGACTGGATATGTCAGAATATATGGAAAGACATACAGTATCAAGATTAATAGGTGCACCTCCTGGTTACGTTGGATATGAGGAAGGGGGTCAGCTTACCGAGCCAGTGAGACGTCAGCCCTATACCGTTGTTCTCTTTGACGAAATTGAAAAGGCTCATCCGGATGTTTTCAATGTACTACTGCAGATACTTGATGACGGAAGACTAACAGATGGTCAGGGAAGAACGGTAGATTTTAGAAATACCGTTATTATAATGACATCAAATGTTGGTAGTAGATGGATTGAGGAGCTTTCGAGACAGGAGGACATAAGGCAAAAGGTAAGGGAAGCATTAAGAGCTCAATTTAGACCTGAGTTTTTAAACCGCATTGATGAGATAATCATATTCAACAGATTAACTCAGGAAGATATTAAAAAGATCGTTGATATTCAAATATCTCAGGTTGAAAAAAGGCTTGCAGATAAGCATATGCGGATTATCCTTACCTCTAAGGCAAAGCAGTTTCTTGCGGATAAGGGATATGATCCGCTTTACGGAGCTCGTCCCTTAAAAAGGGTTATTCAGAGAGAAGTACTTGATCCTCTTGCACTTCAAATTCTGGAAGGAAAATTCAAAGAGGGAGATTGGATAAAAGTAGATATTCCAGATGGAAAATTATCATTTCAAAAAGTTACACCAGCTCAAAAGGAGACAATTAAGGTGGATATGTGAAACGATGATGTTAGTTGATCGGTTAATCAGTTGTCAGTTTGTCAGTTGATGCGTAAATGCGTTCAAGCTTTCAACCAAATACACCAAATAGACAGGATTTATGGGCTCACTGGGTATCCCTAAGGAAGCCTCTTTTTGGCGAGCAGATAAGTTAGCTCTTCACCAAAGTATAGCACAGCCAAAAAGCGGAGGCCGAGCTGCAGTAAAGTTAGAAGTGATACCAAACTCTGGCGAGGCCGTCTTCCGTGGGATACCCAGGAGCCCTTTAGACCAAACACACCAAATAGACCAAACAGACGAGACAGACGAAATGACGCAATGGACGCAACGACGCAACAGACGCAACGACGCAACAGACGCAACGACGCAACAGACAAGATAGACCAAACAGACGAGACAGACGAAAAAGACCAAACTATCAGGAGTATTTAAATGAAAGAACTTGGTTATGTATTAATTAACCCCTATACTATTAGAAAGTCAAGAACAGGGGGAGTTATTAATCGATTGCTTTCCTGGGGCAGGGTAAGTCTGGTTGCTGCTCGTATGTTTAGCCCCAGTGAAGATCTTGTAAAGGAATATGCACAGGTTCTTATCTCCTCTCACAGAAAGGATGGGAGAGATAAGAAAATTATAGATGAAATTGAAAAGTATCTATACCAGAATTATCTACCTCGTGAGGGAAATGGATTTCGCCCCCGGGTTATGCTTTTACTATTTGAAGGGGAAAACGCAATTGAAGAGATAAAAAGAGTGGTTGGTCATATAACCAGGATCTCTATAGGAGAAACTATAAGAGGTACCTACGGGGATTATATTGAAGAAAATGGAAAAATAAGATACTTTGAACCAGCTGTACTTATTGGAACAAGCAGGGAAGAAGTGGAAAAAGAACTCAAAGTATGGGCAAAATACTCCCGGCAGGATGGTGGTTTATTAAAAGATGTTATTTCTTATCCCCCTGGTGTAAAGCCGGAAAGAACCCTTGTACTTATAAAACCGGATAGTTTTCAGGAATTAAGTTCAAAGGCTGGAAACATAATAGATAGGTTTTCTCAAACAGGGCTTTTTATAGTTGGAGCAAGGGTAATCCATATGGGAATTGAGCAGGCTGAAGAGTTTTACGGGCCTATAAAGCAAAGATTAACTGAAAAAATGAAAGGAGCATTACTAAAGGAAATCAGGGATGCTTTAAGAGAAAAATTTGACTTTGAAATACCTGAAGGAATAGAGGAGAAAATAGCCGAACAGTTAAAGGTGCACAAGGCTAATAAGGAATTTAACAAAATAATTAAATTTATGACCGGTAGAGATCCGGAAAAAGCTTCTCCCGAAGAGAGAAAAAAACCCGGTCTGGAAAGATGCCTTGCTCTTGTTTACGAAGGAGAAGGAGCTATTGGTAAGATAAGAAAGGTTCTGGGAGAAACCAATCCTGAAGAGGCAGCCCCGGGAACGGTAAGAAAGGACTTCGGGCATGATGTTATAAAAAATGGAGCACATGCGTCAGATTCTCCCCAATCAGCAGAAAGGGAAATGAGGATTATTAAAATAGAAGAGGATGATATTGGAAGGTGGGTGAAAAAATACTATCCGGATTAAAATTTAAGGTTGGTGATACTCCTGAAGAGGTTTTACCTGTAGTTTTCCGGTTTTCATAGCTTTAATTCCATCAACTGCCGCTCTTGCACCTGGAATAGTGGTTATAATGGGAATCTGGCGGATAGTTGCTTCTCTTCTGATCCTGTATTCATCAAATTTAGGTCCTTTACCAATTGGAGTGTTAAGAATAAGTTGTATTTCTCCGTTTTTTATATAATCCTCTACGTGAGGACGTCCCTCGGCAATTTTCTTTACCGCTTTAACTTCAATCCCATTTTTTTTAAGTACAGAAGCTGTACCTGAGGTAGCTATAATTTTAAAACCTAAACTTTGCAGCTCTTTTGCAATGGGAATAATGGAAGGCTTATCCTTATCTGCAACGGATATAAAAACATTTCCTCCAAGGGGAAGAGATAACCCCGCTCCCATTTGAGCTTTGGCAAAGGCTATACCAAAATTATCAGAGATACCCATAACCTCTCCTGTTGATCTCATTTCTGGACCAAGAATTATATCCACTCCTGGAAACCTGACAAAGGGAAACACAGCCTCTTTTACTGCAATATGTTTTATCTCCTTTTCTCTGGTAAATCCCAAACTGGTTAATTTTTTCCCTACCATTACCTTGGTTGCTATTTTTGCAAGAGGAACCCCTGTTGCTTTCCCAACAAACGGAACTGTTCTTGATGCTCTTGGATTAACCTCAAGGATATAAATCTCATTGTCTTTTATTGCACACTGAATATTTATAAGACCAACAACCTGAAGCTCTCTGGCAAGAGCGTAAGTTTGCTTTTTTAATCTCTCTATAATTTCTCTGGAAAGAGTGTAAGGAGGAAGACTGCAGGAACTATCCCCGGAGTGAACACCTGCCTCTTCAATATGTTCCATAATACCACCTATAACACACCTTTCCCCATCAGCTACCGCATCAATATCCACCTCAATTGCCTCTTCTATAAACTTATCTATAAGCACCGGGTGATCAGGTGATACATCCACTGCCTCTCGCATATACTGCTCAAGAGAGCTCTCATCGTAAACTATCTCCATAGCCCTTCCACCCAGAACATAGGAAGGTCTCACCAGAACAGGATAGCCTATTTTTTTTGCAATCCGCCTTGCCTCACTAAATGACATTCCTGTTCCATTGGGAGGTTGCCTTAAGTTAAGCTTTTGAATAAGCTGGGAGAATTTTTTTCTATCCTCCGCTCTATCTATACTTTCCGGAGAAGTACCAATTATAGGAACTCCTTCTTGCATCAGATCCTTTGCTATATTCAGGGGAGTCTGTCCACCAAACTGGACAATTACTCCTCCAGGTTTTTCTTTATCGTATATATTTAAAACATCCTCTACAGTTAGGGGTTCAAAATACAGCTTGTCCGATGTATCATAATCTGTACTAACAGTTTCTGGATTACAGTTAACCATAATTACCTCATATCCATCTTCTTTAAGAGCAAATGCTGCCTGAACGCAGCAATAATCAAACTCTATTCCCTGACCAATTCTGTTGGGACCACCTCCTAAGATCATTATTTTTTTCTTATCCATTTTTTTAAAACTCGTGCAAAAATTCTAAATCTTCACTGTAAACTATCTTTCCCTTACAAATGGTAAACTCAACTTTTCCGGGAAGAGTCCAGCCAATAAATGCAGAATTCTTACTTAAGGAGAAAAACTCCTCCTCTTTTACCTGCCAGCTCCGGGAAAGATCCACTACAGCCAGGTTAGCCATTGATCCTTCCCTTATTTTCCCCCTGTCAATGCCAATAATTCTGGAGGGATTTATGGTCAATTTAGCTATCGCCTCCATAAAACTTAATATCCCCGGCTCTACCAGTTCTTTAATTACCAGGCTGAGTGCTGTTTCAAGACCTATGATCCCAAAAGGGGATCTTGAATATTCAAGTTCCTTTTCCTCCTGGGTATGGGGAGCATGATCGGTAGCAATTATATCTATAACACCTTCCCTCAAACCATCTTTTAAAGCCTCAATATCTTTGCCGGTTCTCAGGGGAGGATTGACCTTTGTATTTGTATCAAAATTCTTTACCGCTTCATCGCAAAGAGCAAGATGGTGGGGGGTAACCTCACAGCTTACCTTTATATTTTCCTGTTTGGCTTTCCTGATAAGCTCTACTCCTCCACGGGTGGATAAATGGGCAATGTGGAGTTTAGAACCGGTTAACCTGGCAAGAGATAGATCCCTGAAAATTGCTATCTCCTCTGCCTCTGCGGGTATTCCTGGTAAGCCAAGAACGGTTGACCAGTACCCCTCATTCATAACCCCATCTTTGCTAAGGTAAGGATCCTCACAGTGAGATATAATGGGTAAATTAAACATCTTTGCATACTCAAGAGCTCTTCGCATTAGATTGGAATCAACCACCCAGCTACCATCATCAGAGAATCCAACTACACCTGATTCTTTTAACCTGCCCATCTCGGATAGTTTTTTTCCTTCCCGCCTGTAGCTTATAGTACCTACAGGAAGAACTTCCACCACTCCATTTTTCTCTGCTTCCCTGTATATATACTTAACAACAGTGGGATTATCTATAGGAGGGTTGGTATTTGGCATACAGCATATAGTGGTAAAGCCACCTTTTGCCGCAGCAAGGGTTCCGGTTCGAATAGTCTCCTCATCCTCCCTACCTGGTTCACGAAGGTGAGTGTGAAGATCAACAAGTCCGGGAATCACTATTTTTTCCCTGGCATCTATAACCTCTGCTCCATAAGATTTTATATCTTTACCTATTTTTTTTATGATTTTATCTTCTATAAGTATATCCAGTACATCTTCCCGATGAGAAGCCGGATCCACAACCATTCCTCTTTTAATCAGTATAGACATTTTCCCTTCTTTAATTTGTTCTATATTCAAAGCTCAAGGTTAATAGTTGATCTTTTATATTCTCGTGTTCCTAATTTTTAATCCTGAACATAGAACCGAACTTTAAAATTGGAAAAATCCTATGTCAATAAAAGATAAAGAACAGCCATCCTTACTGCAATTCCATTGGTAACCTGATTTAAAATAATACTTCGCCTGCCATCGGCTAATTTTGCTGGAAGCTCCACCCCTCTGTTTACAGGCCCCGGGTGCATAATTATGGCATCGGGTTTGAGGAACTTTAGTTTCCTCTCATCAAGGGAGAAAAATTCTCTGTATTCCAGAATAGTGGGTATAAATGATGCACTCTGTCTTTCCTGTTGAATTCTTAGCATAATAACAACATCACATCCTGCAAGAGCCTCTTCCACATTGTATACAACTTCTACCCCCATCTTTTCAATTTCTACGGGAATAAGAGTAGGTGGTCCACAAACTCTTACCTTTGCTCCCAGTTTAGTTAATCCCCATATGTCGGAACGTGCCACACGAGAGTGAGTAATATCACCTATTATAGCTACACTTAGACCTTCTATTTTTCCCTTTTTTTCTCGAATACTGTAAAGGTCAAGAAGCCCCTGAGTTGGATGTTCATGAGCTCCGTCTCCAGCATTAATGATACTTATTGGCAGGTAAGTAGCGAGAAGATGAGGTGCTCCAGGAAGGGAGTGTCTTACAATAAGAGCATCAACTTTCATAGCCATGATGTTTTTAGCCGTATCAAGCAGTGTTTCACCTTTGAGAACACTACTTGTAGAAGAGGAAAAATTTAAAAGATCAGCACTTAATCTTTTAGCCGATAATTCAAAGGATAGCTTTGTTCTGGTACTTGGTTCAAAAAAGAGATTTGCAATTGTTTTTCCCCTTAAGGTGGGAACCTTCTTTATAGGTCGCTCTAAAACCTGACGAAACGATTTTGCAGTATCAAGAATAAGGTTAATCTCATCTACAGATAGGCTTTGTATATCAAGAAGGTCTTTTCGCTCAAATTTCATCTTTCTGACCGTCAAGAATAATAACTTCTTCTTCTCCGTCTATCTCTGCTACTCTTAGCTCGACCATCTGATCAGGTGAAGTAGATACTTTTCTTCCCACATAGTCTGCCTGAATGGGTAGTTCTCGATGACCCCTGTCTATAAGAACCAGTAATTTTATCTTTCTGGGACGTCCAATATCAAGAAGGGCATCAAGAGCGGCTCTAACAGTCCTTCCTGTATACAGAACATCATCAACCAACAATACACACCTATCATCTATGGGAAATGGTATATCTGTACTTCTCAAAATTGGCTGGTAGGAGATTCTCGATAGATCATCTCTGTAAAGGGTGATATCTAAAGTTCCCACAGGTATTTTTCCCCCTTTTAATTTTTGGATGATCTTACTTATTCTCCGGGCAAGAATTGCTCCTCTTCTCTGAATTCCAACTGTTACCAAACTATCAAGATCCTCATTTTCCTTTAGAATCTTTTTACAGAGCGAAAAAAGGACTTTTTCTATCTCCTGTTTATCCATTATTTTCATAAGATACCTTCCTATAAAAAAAATCCTCCTTGCCGCGGCAAGAAGGATTTAAACAGTACCACTTGCTTTTACTGCACACAGAGAGCTTTGCTCCTTTCTTTCACAAGTTAGCTTTATTATACCACACTTAATATTTTCGTCAAATTTGAAGTTGACATACTCTTTCTCTGAAACTACAATAAATAATCAAAATGCTAAAATGAAAGGGGTCAACTTTGTTAAAACATACCTTTATCCATATTCCAGGGGTTGGGGAAAGAACAGAGCGATTTTTATGGCGAAACAATATTCTCTGCTGGGAGGATTATCTCAAGAATTCTCACCAGGTAAGACTTCCAGAAAAAATCCGCTTAAATCTGTCTCTTTTTATAAAACTTTCCCTTGATGCACTTTTAAGGGGAAATGTTCATTTCTTTAAAAAACTCCTCCCTGAAAAGGAAATGTGGAGGCTCTATCCAGAATTTAAAGACAGAACAGCTTTTCTTGATATTGAAACCACCGGTCTTGGGGGAGGGAAAGATTATATCACGGTAATTGGATTGTTCAATGGAGAAAAACTCCAGTTCTTTATTCAGGGAAAAAACATTGAGGAATTTACGAGGGTTATCAAAAAGTACTCTGTTATAGTTACCTATAACGGTAAACAATTCGACCTTCCCTTTTTAAAAAGCTCCTTTGATGATCTGGATTTTCCTCAAGCACATATTGACCTCAAGTATTTTCTTCAGAAGCTGGGATATTTTGGTGGACTTAAAAAAGTTGAAAAAACACTGGGGATAAAAAGATGCAGAAAGGTCAGAAATTTAAATGGCTACGATGCGGTTCTTCTCTGGAATAGATATCTTGACGGGGAACCGGAGGCTCTACAACTTTTACTGGAATACAACAGGGAGGATGTGGTTAATTTAAAATACCTGATGGAGTTTACATATGAAAAGATGGTTCAGTCTTTACCTTTTTTTCTAATTAAGAAGGAAAGAGCACAAAAAGTATTTTAAAAAAACTAACAGGAGGAAAAAATTTGGCCAGAAAGGAGTATCAAATAGCGGTAATTCCAGGTGATGGCATTGGACCTGAGGTAACAAGGGAGGGAATTAAAGTTTTAAAAGCAGTAGCAGATAAAAAAGGATTTAAGTTTCGGTTAATAAACTATGATTTTGGTGCAGAAAGATACCTTAAAACAAAGGAGACACTTCCCGATTCTGCTCTGGAAGAGCTAAAACAAATGGATGCTATTTATCTTGGTGCAGTTGGCGATCCAAGAGTGGAACCCGGGATTTTAGAAAAAGGAATTTTACTTAAATTAAGATTTGGGCTTGATCAGTATATAAATCTTCGTCCTATAAAGCTTTATCCAGGAGTATGGACTCCTCTCAAGGATAAAGGCCCGGAGGATATAGATTTTGTAGTTGTAAGGGAAAACACCGAGGGGCTTTACCTTGGAGTGGGAGGATTTGTAAAAAAAGATACCCCCGATGAGGTTGCCGTTCAGGAGATGATAAACACAAGAAAGGGGGTTGAGAGATGTGTGAGATACGCCTTTGAATATGCAAGGAAAAGAGATAAAAAGAAAAAGGTTACGCTTTGTGATAAGGCAAATGTTTTAACCTATGCTCATGATCTCTGGAGAAGGGTTTTTAGAAGGGTAGGGGAGGAGTATTCTGATATTGAAAAAGACTATGCCTTTGTAGATGCTACCTGTATGTGGATGGTTAAAAATCCAGAGTGGTTTGATGTTATTGTCACCTGTAATATGTTTGGAGATATAATCACCGATCTTGGAGCTATGATTCAGGGAGGAATGGGGATAGCAGCAGGAGCTAATATTAACCCTGAGGGAGTATCGATGTTTGAACCAATTCATGGCTCTGCTCCCAAATATGCGGGCAAAAATGTGATAAATCCAATGGCTGCTATTTGTGCTATGCAAATGCTGCTTGACACAATAGGAGAGGAAGAGGCTGCCAGAATTGTCGAGAGTGCTATTGTTAAGACTCTTTCCTCAGGTAAATTGAAGGATTTATCCGCCAGAAGCGGGTTGAAAACTGATGAGATAGGAGATATGGTGGTGGGTCATATCCGGAGCGAGAAAAACTAACTGGTCTATCTCGTCTGTTGCGTCGTTGCGTCATTGGGTCTATCTCGTCTATTTCGTCTTTCTCGTCTATTTCGTCTATCTCGTCTATCTGGTGTGTTTGGTTACTTTGGTGTATTTAGTTTATTTGGTTGATTTGGTGGGTCGGTGGGTCGAGGCGTCATTGCGTCGTTGGGTCTGTCTCGTCTTTCTCGTCTGTTCCGTCTATCTCGTCTATCTCGTCCATTTCGTCCATCTGGTGTGTTTGGTTTAAAAGGCTCCTGGGTATCCCTAAGGAAGCCTCTTTTTGGCGAGCAGAAAAGTTTGCCCT
>JAGGTG010000029.1 GCA_021163905.1 Candidatus Aerophobota bacterium | reverse complement strand
GGAAAAAAAAGAAAAAATCGAAAAAAAACTTTCAGGCAGGGTAAAATCATTCCCACTGGATGAGAGAAAACTTTTAATCTTAAATTCAAAAAATAAAAATGACCAGGAGTTTTTAAATTGGTTAAAGGATATTTTGCAAAAAATAAAAGATGTGCTAATATAAATGGGCAGAAGGTGAATTGGATAAAGATAGGAAAAATCTGTATTTTTTTTGTTATACTATCCTTATTTATTTTTAAAATACAGGTAATAAAGAGTACATTTGCTGCTGAAGTTCTGGATGAAGTGGTAGCAAGTGTTAATGGAGATATAATAACAAGGCAACAGTTAAACAGAGAAATTGTAAGTTTTGGGGAAAAAGAAAAAGGGAGCCTTAACTCCAAGGAACTTCAAAAAAAGGTCCTCCGGGAGATAATAGACGAGTATATTTTAAAACAGCAGGCAGAGGCCCAAAAAATTACGGTTTCACCAGGGGAGGTGCAGAAAGCACTTAAGAAAATTCAGGGCAACTTAACCAATGAGCAGTTTACCCGGGAGCTAAAAAAGGAAAAAATCACACTCGAAGAACTAAAAAAGAGAGTAAAACTCCAGCTACTTGGAGAAAAGCTTTTAAAGTGGAAAGCTGACCAATTGCGAGAGGAAATTCAGATAAGAAATGAAAGAATAAAGGAGTTTTTTCTCTCCCTGAAATCCTACCTGCAAGGAGAGAGAAAAGTAGATAAGGGTATAATTGAATTTTATAAATTATACAGGAAAAAACTGGATAATGGAGAAAGAGTTTATCTTGCGCAAATTGTTGTGAATAGTAAACAGGAGGCAGAAAAGATCATTCATAAATTAAAAGCAGGTGAAAAGTTCTCAAGCCTTGCCATTAAATTCTCCAGAGCACTCAATGCAAAAAAGGGAGGAGATCTTGGCTGGTTTAATCTCTCACAGATACAAAGCTCTTTGAGGACTATTATTGGGAAAATGAAGGAAGGAGAAATTACCCCTCCCATAAAAGTCAATGATAAAGAGTACTGGATTCTACAGGTGAAAAAGAGAAAAGAGTTATCTTTTGAGGACTGGGAAGAGAAAATAAGAGATTATCTTATCAAAAAAGAGGTTATTCTATCACTTGATGAATGGATGGAAAAATTAAGGGAAAATAGCTTCATTCAAATTATGGATGAGGATTTAAAGTAAAATGCAGAAATTTTTAATTCAGGGAAATATTCCTCTCAAGGGGAAGGTGAAGCTCAGTGGAGCAAAGAATGCCACCCTGCCAATTATGGCAGCTTCTCTTTTGATAAGGGGAAAATGTTATCTGGATAATGTTCCCAAGTTAACTGACATTGAGATGATGGGAGAAGTCCTTAGAGAACTGGGAACAAATCTTATCAGACAGGATAACAGGTTAACTATAGATACCTCTTTTATACAAAAGGAGGAAATCTCCTGTGAGCTGGCAAAAAAACTTAGAGCTTCGGTTTTAGTTCTTGGTCCTCTTCTCGCCCGGAATAAAAGAGCAAAAGTTCCACTACCTGGAGGATGCAATATAGGTTCTCGTCCGGTTAATCTTCATCTAAAGGGACTCAGGAGTATGGGAGCAAATATTGAAGTGAAAAAAGGGTATATAGAAGCAACCGTAAATTCCGGTTTAACAGGAAGCAGTATTTATCTTGATTTTCCCAGTGTAGGAGCTACTGAAAATATAATGCTGGCAGCATCCATCGCCAGAGGAACTACCGTTATAAAAAATGCTTCCAGAAGTCCGGAAATTGTGGATCTTTCCAATTTTCTCAAGAAAGGAGGTGTGAAGATAAAAGGAGCAGGTACTGATACAATTATCATAACTGGCAATAAAGAAATTGTTCCCATCACTCATTCTATTATACCAGATCGAATTGAGGCGGGAACCTTCATGATAGCTGCTGCTATAACCGGAGGGGAGATACTGATAACAAATGCCAAACCTGAACATCTGGGAGTTCTTATATCTAAATTAAAACAAATAGGAGTTGAAGTAAAATTAGATAAAGATAAAATTATGGTTAAAGGTTCTTTTCCGCTTAAATCTTTTAATGTGACAACCTTACCTGATCCTGGGTTTCCAACAGATCTTCAGCCACAGATAACTTCCCTTGCCTGTTTAGCTGATGGTGAAAGTGTAATATCTGAGACTATTTTTGAAAATAGGTTCACCCATATCCCGGAGTTAGAAAAGATGGGTGCTAAAATTACCAGGAGAGGAAAAACTGCTATAGTTAAAGGAGTTCCCTTTTTACATGGAAGCTGTGTTGTGGCCTATGATATAAGAGGAGGAGCATCTCTGGTTCTTGCCGGATTAGCTGCAAGAGGAACGACGGAAATATTAAATATCCATCATATTGATAGGGGTTATCAGAAAATAGAGGAAAAACTCATCCTTCTGGGAGCAAAAATAAAAAGAGTAGAGGATTAAATGTTTCGTTTTGCTAAAAAGATAGGTATCGATCTTGGTACTACAAGCATTATAGTTTATGTAGATGGGAAGGGGGTGGTATCCAGAGAACCTTCAGTAGTAGCTATGGATACTGAATCAGGAAAAATCCTTGCCATAGGCAGAGAAGCCAAGGAAATGCTGGGAAGAACACCTGGTAGTATTACAGCTATAAGACCAATGAAAGATGGAGTAATTGCTGACTATGACATTGTTGAAAATATGCTTCGTTACTATATAAGAAGAATATGTGGCCGATGGGAATTTTTTCATCCCCTGGTTATGATATGTATACCCACTGGAGGAACTTCTGTAGAGAAAAGAGCTGTAATTAATGCTGGTATTAGAGCCGGGGCAAAAAGGGTTTTCCTTATAGAGGAACCAAAGGCCGCTGCTATTGGAGCAAATCTTGATATTACAAAGGCTGAGGGTTGTATGATTGTAGATATAGGGGGAGGAACAACAGATATAGCTGTTCTTTCACTGGGTGATATAGTTACCGGAGAGTCTTTAAGAATAGCAGGCAACAAGATGGATGAGGCAATAATGAGATACGTAAGGAAACAGTACAACGTTATTCTGGGGGAAATTTCTGCGGAACTAATCAAACAGAAAATAGGTTATGCCGTATCTCCTCCACAGAATGAGGAAATGGAGATAAGTGGGAGGGATTTAATAACTGGTCTTCCCAAAAGAATTAAAATCACAGCCTCAGAGATATGTGATGTACTTTCTGAACCTCTATCATTTATCATAAGCGGAATAAAAAGCGTTCTGGAGAAAACACCCCCGGAACTGGCAGCAGATATAATAAACAGAAGGATAGTACTTACAGGGGGAGGAAGTATGCTTAAGAATTTTGACCTCCTTGTAGAAAAGGAAACAGGTATTCCTGCTATTCTTGCTGAGGATCCCATCTCCTGTGTAGCTATTGGAACAGGTAAAGCTTTAAAAAGCATAAAAAGGTTATGAGGTGACCAGGAAATCTCATTTTATCTGTACAGTTTGTGGATATAAAAGCCCCAAATGGGTTGGTAGATGTCCCGAATGTGGAGAATGGGGATCATTAATAGAAGAGAAGAATAACCCAGGAGCAAGTATTTCTGTTGATTCCTCTCCACCTAAACTCGTAAGTGAAATTGAGGTATCCAGGAAAAATAGGTATATCAGTAAAATAGGAGAGCTCGACAGAATTCTGGGAGGAGGAATTGTCCCGGGCTCTATTATCCTGGTGGGAGGTGAGCCTGGAATTGGAAAGTCTACACTGCTTATGGAAGTTGCAGAGAAACTTTCCTATTTGAAATTTCCAGTGCTCTATGTTTCAGGAGAGGAATCTCTTCAACAGACCAGAATGAGAGCTACTCGGCTTGGAATAAAATCACCTTTTTTGTATATCCTGGCTGAAAATAACCTTACTGTCATACAAAACCAGATTAAAAAGCTAAAACCAGGGGTTGTTATAATTGATTCTATCCAGACAGTTTACCTTGACGAGCTGGACTCCTCCCCTGGAAGTATCTCTCAAATAAGAGAGTGCACCTATTCTCTTATAAGAACCGCTAAAAAAAATGGTATAGCAATATTTTTAGTTGGACATGTTACAAAAGAGGGCTTTATCGCTGGACCACGAATAATGGAACATATGGTGGATACTGTTTTATACTTTGAGAGCAGTAAAGATTATCAATTTAGAATTCTTCGGGCAACCAAAAATAGGTTCGGTCCAACTTCAGAGATAGGTATATTTAAAATGAGTAGCAGTGGCCTTGAAGAAATAGTAGATTCCTCGAGTTTATTTATAACCGATTCCTTTCTTGAAAATGAAACTCCCGGGACAACAGTGGTTCCTACTCTGGAAGGTAGTAGAGTTTTTCTGGTGGAAATTCAAGCTCTTACAGGAAGATCAAATCTTGCTATTCCAAGAAGAGTTACCCAGGGTATCGATTACAACAAGCTATGTCTTCTCCTGGCAATTCTGGAGAGAAGAGGAGGTTTTAAGTTCTACCAAAAAGATGTTTATGTAAATGTTGCTGGAGGAGTTAAAATAGAGGAGCCAGCATGTGATCTTGCCATTTGCCTTGCTCTTGCCTCCAGCGTTAGAAACCAATCGGTAAAACCATCAACGGTAGTTTTGGGAGAAGTAGGCCTAACCGGAGAAATAAGACCTGTTGGGCTTATCGGGCAGCGTCTAAGAGAGGCTAAAAAACTGGGTTTTAAAAGATGTATAGGACCCCTGATGGAGCAAAAAGAAGCAGGAGAGGTTAAAGGCATACAATTTGTGGGAGTTAAAACTATAGATAGGGCTATTCAGAAAAGTCTAAGGGAGAGATAACCATTTATGGAAGAAAAATTTAATGAGGAACTTTTAAGGCTTCTTAAACTTGTATCTCCTGGAACTGATCTTAGAGAGGGTCTGGAGATAATTCTTCAGGCTGGAACGGGTGGGCTAATTGTTATTGGAGATACAGAAAAAGTTCTTAAAGCTATAGATGGTGGGTTCCAGGTTAACTCTCCTCTTACGCCTATGGCTCTTGCTGAACTTGCCAAAATGGATGGGGCAATTGTTCTATCACGTGATGCCAGAAGAATTCTCTATGCTAATACTCAACTTGTACCTGATTACCTTATCCCTACAGAAGAGAGAGGAATAAGGCACCGAAGTGCAGATAGAATGGCAAAACAAACTGGTTGTCCTGTAATAGCTATCTCCCAGGCAAGAAATGTAATTACTCTCTATCAGGGGCAGATTAAATATGTACTAAAGCCTTTAACAGAACTTCTCAGGAAATCAAGTCAGGGTTTACAAACAATGGAAAAATACAAAATGGCTTTTAACGAAGCTTTAAATGAGCTTGATATTCTTGAATTTAAAGATGAGGTTAGATTGTTTCATGTTGTTAATGTTATTCAAAAAGGAGAGGTAATTAAAAGGATAAAGGAAGAAATTGATCGATATATTGTGGAATTGGGAGAGGAGGCAAGACTTGTTGAAATGCAGTATAAGGAAATAGTTGGAGAGGCACTGGAGGAAACAGAACAGATTATAAGGGATTATGCAAAAAACAATCCCGAAAATGCCATTGAAAAGCTGGACTTGCTTGATTTAAATAAACTTCTGGAGATTAATACCATTATAGAAGCTCTGGGATATGGGTCTAAACCGGAGATTTTAGATCTTGCTGTTTTTCCAAGGGGTTACAGGGTTTTATCTAAAATACCCCGTTTACCTCGATTGGTCGTGGATAATGTAGTCAAGTCCCTGGGTAACTTAATTAACATAATGAAAGCTACTCCTCTGGAACTAACCAAAATAGATGAGGTAGGAGAAAAAAGAGCTAATATAATTAAAATTGAACTGGAAAGGCTAAGAGATAAAGCCCTTGTTAAAGAAACACTAAGAGGAGGGGTATCTGCAAGATAATATTAAATTTGTAGATTAAACCATCAGCTAAAATTAATAAAGACAAATGGAGGAACTGATCAATGAGGATTGAACAGATAAGAATACGTATTCTCTTTGTTATACTGGTAGCTGCCGTATGCTATGGAATTGCTTTTGATCTGGGAGTAAATCCCTGGATATACACTTTAATTGGAGGATGGGTGGCTACCATAGTTGTAATTGCCGAAGGAGGACTTAGCAGGGTATCCATAAGAAAATTAACTACCGGGGCGATTGGGATTGGAGCAGGACTGGTAATTGCAAATTTAGTTACTTACCCTGTCTTGCTTATAGCTAACCTGAGGCATATAGCTCCTTTAATTTTACTTCTGGTAAACGTTATATGTGCATCTATTGGTCTAACAGTGGGGATAAAAAGGGAAAGAGATATTCTCGAATTCTTTGCGCATCTTACAGGAAAAAAGATCCAGTTAAGAGAAGGAGGGTATAAAATCCTGGATACCTCGGTGATAATTGACGGTAGAATAGCTGAGATCTGTGAGACGGGATTTATAGAAGGAGTACTGATTATACCCCAGTTTGTTCTTACCGAAGTTCAACAAATTGCAGATTCAGCTTCTTCCACCAAAAGGACACGAGGAAAAAGAGGACTGGATATTATAAATAGACTTCAAAAGCAGGATTTAGTCCCAGTTGAAATAGTCAATACAGATTTTCCTGATATTGCTGAGGTTGATGGTAAACTTTTGCAACTTGCCAAGACCATGGGAGCTAAAATCGTGACTAACGATTACAATCTCAAAAAGGTAGCCAAGATACAGGATGTCATGGTTCTGAACATAAATGAGCTGGCAACTGCTTTAAAACCTGTTCTTCTTCCTGGAGAATCTCTTAAGATAAATATATTAAAGGAAGGAGAAAATCCAAATCAAGGAATAGCCTATCTTGAAGACGGAACAATGGTTGTAGTGGAGGGTGGAAAGAAATATATTGGGAAAGAAATTGAGGTAACAGTAACATCTGTCCTCCAGACTACCACAGGAAAGATGATATTTACCGAGGTCAAAGAGGAAAGTGAGAAGGAGAAAAGGAGGTTCAGGAGTAAAGTTAGATAAAGCGATAAAAAATCTATCAAGGTATCAAGGTGAAGGTAGAGGTAATAATTGCAGGAGGAGGAAAGGGGGAAAGATTTGGAGGCAATCAACCAAAGCAGTTCTGCAATATAGTGGGAAAGCCCATATTGGAGTGGAGTGTATATAAATTTAACAGTTCTCCTTTTATAAATGGTATAATACTGGTAGTGCCAGGAGGTATGCTGGATAGTAGTAGAGAAAAGTTGCACCTGTCCAGATATGAAAAAGTTAAAGCCATCACACAGGGTGGAAAGGAGAGAATGGATTCAGTATATGAGGGACTAAAGCTTGTAGATAAAGATACACAAATAGTTCTTGTCCATGATGGAGTTCGTCCTCTGGTTTCTCTATCCCTTATTCAAAAAGTTATAGAAAAAACCGAGATTTATGGGGCAGTAGTTCCTGGAATTCCCGTAAAGGAAACCATTAAGAGAACAAATTCAGAAAACTTTGTAACAGAAACTATCCCCAGGGATAACGTATATTTAATTCAAACTCCCCAGGGATTTAAACTTGATTTGATAGCAGGTGCTTATCGGGAAGCTGAGCGTAGAGGCTGGAGAGCAAGTGATGATGCCGGCCTTGTAGAAAAACTTGGTAAGAGTATCCAGATAATCCCTGGAGAGGAAAAAAATATAAAAATTACAACCTCCTTTGATCTTAAGCTGGCAGAGCTTCTTTTAAATATGGAAATTAAAATATGAGAACAGGAATAGGATACGATATACACCCCCTTGTTTCCAAAAGAAAACTCGTTCTTGGAGGAGTGAAAATTCCTTACAGTATGGGGTTGTATGGTCATTCCGATGCAGATGTTCTTATTCACAGCATAGCAGATGCTCTGCTGGGAGCCTGCGGAGAACGAGATCTGGGGTATAATTTTCCGGATAAAGACCCTCGTTATAAAGATATAGAGAGCTTGCACCTTTTGGAGGAAATTTATAAAATAATAAGTAAAAAAGGTTTTTTTGTTGTAAATGTTGACTCAACCCTGATAGCACAGGAGCCTCGATTAACACCATATATTCCTGAAATGAAGAAAAATATAGCAAAAGTGCTCGATGTAAAAGTTGATCAGGTTGGGGTGAAGGCTACCAGTCCTGAGGGAATAGGACCTCTTGGGGAAAAAAAGGCAATAGCCTGCCTATCCATAGCTACTATTTCAAAAAGGCTTTAAAATGGGATTAAAAATTTATAATACCCTTACAAGAAAAAAACAGGATTTTTCTCCTTTAAATGATAATCAGGTAACAATGTATGTTTGCGGGGTAACCCTTTACGATGAGTTGCATTTAGGTCATGCTCGAGCAGCTGTTGTTTTTGATATAATAAGAAGATACCTTGAATATAAAGGTTATCAGGTGATATACGTTACCAATTTTACCGATGTTGACGATAAGATGATACAAAGAGCAAAAGAGCTGAAAATTACTGTATTTGAACTTGCTGAAAGATTCATAGAGGAGTATTTTGATCAGATGGAGAAACTGGGAGTAAAAAGGGCAACTTACCATCCACGGGCTACCGAGCATATAAAAGAGATGATCGAACTTATTGAAATTCTCAAAAATAAAGGTATAGCTTATTGTGTGGATGGAGATGTTTTTTTCAGGGTAAGGAAATTCCCGGGATACGGTAAATTATCCGGTCAATCACTAAAAGAACTTTCTGCAGGGGTAAGAATAGATGTAGATGAAAAAAAAGAGGAGCCATTTGATTTTGCCCTTTGGAAAAAAGCTAAAGAAGGGGAACCATCATGGGATAGTCCCTGGGGAAAGGGGAGGCCCGGATGGCATATTGAATGCTCGGCCATGGCAATGAAATACCTGGGGGAAAGTATTGATATTCACGGTGGAGGAAAGGATCTTATCTTCCCGCATCACGAAAATGAAATAGCTCAATCAGAAGCATCTACAGGGAAAGAGTTTGCCCACTTCTGGGTGCACAACGGTCTTGTTACCATAGATAATCAGAAAATGGCAAAATCTACCGGGAATTTTATTACCCTCCGCGAAGCTTTAGAAAAATACGATGGAGAGGTTATAAGATACTACCTTTTATCTGCTCATTACCGCAGTCCCCTAAATTATACAAAAGATTCTCTTCAAGAAGCATCAGCTTCTATGGAGAGAGTTTACAATACACTGGAAAGTATAGATGAGGTAACTTTCTCAATTAAAAAGGAGGCAAATCTGCATAAGGTGTACCCTGAGATTGAGAGTTTATATAAAAAATTCTTTCAATCCATGGATGATGATTTTAATACACCATCGGCTCTTGCTGCAATATTTGAACTTGTAAGAAAGGCCAATTTAATTCTTGAGAAGCCCTCTGATAAAAACTCAAAACTTATCTTATATGAAATAGCTGAGAAAATAAGAAAAATGGGAGGTATTCTTGGACTTTTTCAGGGAAAGAAAAAAAAATTAGACGAAAAGGCAAAGGACTTAATTCAAATTTTAATAGATGTAAGAAATATTTTGCGTCAGGAAAAAAGGTGGGATCTTGCGGATACCATTCGTGAAAGATTGCAAAAATTGGGAATCCACCTGAAAGATGAAAAAGATAAAACATCCTGGAGGATATCTATTACATAAGATAAGTACAAATCATATAAGTGCTGGCGTAGCTCAACGGCAGAGCAGCTGATTTGTAATCAGCAGGTTGGGGGTTCGAATCCCTCCGCCAGCTTTTTTTATATAATTTTATATAAAATGAAAGAAGAAAAATTCAAAGAAGTTTAAGCGGGGGATCTGTTCTCTAAATAAATTTTTCAATAAACCTTTCCGGTAGCAAGAATAAAATGTATATTAATCCTCCGGGACACCATCAGTTGCAAAATACTTTTACTAAAAGTTTTGTCAAGCTAATTGAGGGGGCAATGCTTCGCAAAGATTGTGTATCTCTCCATAAACTCCTGATCAGATAAAAGTTGTTGATCACTGTTATTGGTTGCTGGTTATTGGTTCCTGGTTCTTGGTTGTTGGTTTCTGGTTCCTACAAACCAAACACACCAAATACACCAAATAAACTAAATGAACCAAATAAACCAAAGTAACCAAACACACCAAATGAACCAAACACACCAAAGTAACCAAACACACCAAACAGACGAGATAGACCCAACGACTCTAACATACAGGGTACTTAATTTGACATAAAGGGGAAGGTGGATACATTATATTGCCTGAGGAGTTTTTTTTGAAGGAAAATTATTTTAACCTGTCTGCTGATTTCTGGAAGGAAAATCCTATCTTAATTGGATCCTTTAAAGTTTATCTTATATGGTTTGATTCCATGGGAGCAAAATCAAGCTGTATTCTGGTGGATACACCGGATATTAAAATATTAGTCGATCCGGGAGTAGCTGCCATGCAACCAAGCTATCCTCTTTTAGATGAGGAAAAAATAAAATTGAGAAAAGCTGCTCTAAGATCTATAGAAGAGGCTTCAAAAAATGCAGACACTGTTTTTATCTCTCACTATCACTACGATCATCATACTCTCCCTCAGGAAGGAGAAAAGATCTATAAAGGAAAAAATCTCTGGATAAAAAATCCAAATATATGGATCAATAATTCCCAATGGCAGAGAGCTCGCCTTTTCTTAAAGCAACTAATTGGTGACAAACTGCAAAAAATGTATACTTTCAGCTCTTCCTTTCATTTTCGGGATCCTTTAGATAATCTTCCCTTTGCACGGGGAAAGAACTACGGCTCCTATCAAAAAAGAAAGGAAGAGATTTTAAGAAAAGGAAAGGTCTGGCTGAAAAAACTTGTTAAAAAATGGAAGCAGGAAGCCTGGATAGACGAGGAAAAGCTGAAAAAATACAAAATTTATTTTGCCGATGGGAAAAAATTTCAAATTGGTGCCACTAAGGTAAGATTTACCCCTCCACTTTTTCACGGGATAGAATATGACAGATTAGGATGGGTAACAGCACTGGTGGTAGAAAGAGAAAAGGTTAAACTTATTTATACCTCAGACCTGCAGGGTCCAATAATAGAGGATTACGCAAGATGGATAGTTAAAGAAAAACCCCAGATTCTCATAATGGACGGACCTGCTACCTACCTTCTTGGGTATATGTTAAATCTCATTAACCTGCAGCGAAGTATTGATAATCTTATTTACATTTTAGACAGAATTTCTCCCAGAGTTATTATATACGATCATCATCTCTTAAGGGACCATCGCTACCAGAAAAGGATCACTGAAGTACACCGGTACGCAACAAAGAGAAACCAAAAAATACTAACAGCTGCTGAGTGGTACAATTTTGAACCACTTATCTTAAAATTAACC
>JAGGTG010000026.1 GCA_021163905.1 Candidatus Aerophobota bacterium | reverse complement strand
TGAATAAAATGAAAAATATAAGTGTATCTATTCTGATTGTCCTGATAGGAGCTGTAATATGGTTGGTGGTTGGGCAGCAATCACTAAAGGGGCAAGAACATAAAAGTCCGTGTTATGATTATCTTCTCCATTCTAAAGCTCCCAGGATCGAAGGTGTAAGTACTAAATCAATTGTTGAGCAGAAAGATCACTATGTGCTTGGTGTACATTTTCCAGTAACCAAAAATAAAAAGGTAAACACTGTTATCGCTGAATTTATTCAAAAATATATTGATGAATTTAAAAAGGAGGTTAAAAGATTTTTTGGTGGACCACCTCCTCCAGGCAATCCTCCTGAGTGGAGGTTTGAGTTAAATACTGATTATGTAGGCTATTATTTTTCTAAAGATATAATCAGCTTTAAATTTGATACATTTATGTTTACCGGGGGTGCCCATCCTGCCAATTTTATTACAACAAAGATTTTCAATCTTGAAACAGGTGAAGAGCTTGGTTTAGATGATGTGTTTAAAAAAAATTCCAACTACCTGAGTATTATCTCAAAATTATCAGCTAAACAACTTATTGAAAGTGGAAGACTTGGAGGTTATCTTGATGAAGGGTGGGTTGAGGAGGGGACTGCTCCTTTAAAGAAAAACTTTGAGCATTTTGTTTTAAGGAAAAACTCAATTGTCTTTTATTTTGCTTACTATCAGGTAGGACCACGACCAGTTGGAGAACAATACGTAGAAATTCCATATCAAAAATTAAAAGATGTACTAAATCCTGCTATTTATAAAAGAATCTGTAGAAACTAAAGATCCAAAAAAGCTGTGAGGAGATGAGTTGATGAAAGAATGTCCAAATCTTGAGGAGAATTTAAAAAATTGTAACTGTACATATGAGCCTTGCTCCAGAAAGGGAAGATGCTGTGAGTGCATCAGGTATCACTGGAGTATGGGAGAGCTGCCGGCTTGTTTTTTTCCACCGGAGGTGGAAAAAACTTACGATCGCTCCTTACGAAGATTTATTGAGCTTTACAAAGATAAAATTTGATAAATTAATTGAGAGTCCTTGTGAAGGAATGCCTTAATCTGAGCTGCTGACTATTGGCAAACGGTTTAACCGAGTAACTGAATTAACTTTTTAACTGACTCTATTCTATCAACATTACTTACAACTACTTTTTTATCTATTCTTCTCATTAACCCTTGAAGTACTTTACCTGGACCAACTTCTACAAAAATGTTAAATCCATCTGAGATAAGAAGTCTCATTCCTTTCTCCCACAAAACGGGGTGATCCATCTGAAGCTTGAGATTGTCCTTTATCTGCCGGGCAGAGGTTGCATATTCTCCAGTTACGTTACTAACAACCGGACAGCAGGGATCACGAAAGGGGAATTGGTCAAGTAAACTGGAGAATTTTTTTGCTGCTTCTCTCACCATAAACGAGTGAAAAGCTCCTGTTACTGAAAGGAAAATTACTCCTTTCGCACCCACTCTTTTCAGCTCTTTAGAGGCTACTTCAAGTTTTTCTTTATCGCCAGATATAACCACCTGTCCCGGGCAGTTAAAATTTACCGCTTCCACACCTTTTATTTCTTTACACAGATCAACCACAACTCCATCATCCAGTCCAATCACAGCTGCCATTGCTCCTTTTCCATCTTTTCCAGCCTCCTCCATTAATCTGGCTCTTTCCTTTACTATTTTTAAAGCGGTAGGAAAATCAACAACTTCCGCCGCTAAAATAGCACTATACTCACCAAGACTGTGTCCAGCAACTGCCTGAGGAATAACCTCTTTTTCTTTCAACAATTTAGTCAGGATCCAGCTCACCGTAAGAAGAGCTGGCTGTAGATTAGTTGTTCTGGTAAGTTCCTTTTCCGGCCCTTCCAGACATATCTTACTCAAATTAAAACCAAGAATATCATTTGCCTCCTCAAAGATCTTTTTTGCAGGGGGATACTGCTCCAGAAGATCCTTTCCCATTCCTACCTTTTGTGATCCCTGCCCTGGATATAAAAAAACTATTTTTTTATGCCACTGCGATAACCTGGTCATTTTCGTCTAATCTTATAATCCTTGTTCCTATTGCAATCCTTCCTGTTTTTCTTATGTTTTTAACCCATAATCTAATACTTTTCCCCTTCCTGGTTATTATTATTACCTCATCGTTTTCCCTTACCTTTTTAATAGCAACTACTTTTCCTCTTTCCGGATGAAGGTTTATGTTTTTTAATCCCTTTCCCCCTCTTTTTATCCTGCGATATTCGGAAAAAGGTGTTTTTTTGCCGTAACCTTTTGTGGTTATTGTAAAAAGATCTGCTTTATCATCAACAACAACAGCATCTACCACTTCATCCTTATCTGATAGGGATATTCCCTTTACTCCCATTGATGCTCTTCCTGTTTCATGAACATCTTTTTCTGAAAATCGGATAGCCATCCCCTCTCTTGTGGCAAGAATAATTTCATCTTCACCTGAGGTTACAAGTACCCTGATTAGCTCATCTTCATCTTTAAGGTTTATAGCTATTATACCACCTTTTAAAAGGTGTGAGTATTTTACCATTGAAGTTTTCTTAACCATTCCCCTCTTAGTTACCATAAAGAGAAATTTGTCTGAAGTAAAACTGTCAACAGGAATGGTGGTTGTAATTTTGTCCTCACCCAGAGATAGAAAATTTACAATAGCCCTTCCTCTTTCACCTCTTCTCCTCTGAGGAATCTCATAGGCTTTAACAGAGTGAACCTTTCCGGAACTGGTGAAGAACAAAAGGGTGGAGTGAGTATTACAGAGAAAGATATTTTGAGCAAGATCACCTTTTTCAAGGAGTATTCCGCTCATTCCCTTTCCACCCCTTTTCTGCCTTTTATATGCTCTAAGAGGAGTGTATTTTATATATCCATTGGATGTTATGGTTATTATAATATCCTCTTTTTCAATAAGGTCTTCTGGTTTAAACTCTATATTTTCTGCACTCTCCTCTCCAATAACGGTTTTTCGAGGATTTGAGTATTTTTCTTTGATCTCTTTTAACTCAGCTTTTATTATATCCCATATTTTAGATTCATTTTCCAGTATAGATTTAAACTCCTGTATGTTTTTTAAAGAATCCTTATAATCCTGGTTTACCTTTTCTCTTTCAAGTGTTGTTAATCTTTGCAGTCTCATGTTGAGAATAGAATTTGCCTGGGTTTGAGTTAGCTTTAGATTATCAATTAAACTTTCTTCAGCTTCCCTGGGATTTGTGGAATTTCTTATTATTTTAATAACTTCATCAATCCTGCTAAGGGCTATTCTTAAACCCTCAAGTATGTGTACTTTTTTCTCTTCTTTATCCAGAAGATATCTGGTACGCCTTGTTATAACCTGCTTGCGATGCTCAAGGTAATACCGTATAGCCTGAGACAAAGTTAACTGCATAGGTTTGCCATCAACAAGGGCAAGCAGGATAATCCCAAAACTTATCTGAAGAGGTGTGCGTTTGTAAAGCTGGTTGAGAATTATCTCAGGAGAAGATGCGCGGGAAACTTCAATAACTATCCTTATCCCTCTTTTATCAGATTCATCCCTTATACTTTTTATCCCTCTTATTCTCTCCTCCTGGGCAAGATCGGCAATTATCTCGATTAATCTTGTTTTATTCACCTGATAAGGTATCTCCTCTATAACTATCCTGTCTTTTCCATCTTCTCTTTCTATAAGAGCTTTTCCTCTCAGGATTATTTTACCTTTTCCTTCCTCATAGGCTTTTTTTAATCCATCACTTTTAAGAATAATTCCTCCAGTAGGAAAATCCGGCCCCTTTATAAATGTCAAAAGTTCAGATACACTTATCTGAGGGTTGTCTATCATTGCAATGCAGGCATCTACAAGCTCAGACAGATTATGAGGAGGTATATTGGTTGCCATCCCAACTGCTATTCCTGATGCACCATTGAGAAGAAGATTTGGGAAGCGAACCGGCAGAACTGTTGGCTCTTCCAGGGAGTTGTCAAAGTTAGGGACAAAATCTACGGTATTTTTATCAAGGTCTTTTAAAAATTCCTCTGATATTGGTGCAAGTCTTACTTCTGTATATCTCATTGCTGCCGGTGGATCTCCATCAATAGATCCAAAGTTTCCCTGGCCATCAATTAAGGGATGTCTGAGAGAAAAATTTTGGGCCATTCTGACAAGAGCATCGTAAACAGCCATATCTCCATGTGGATGATATTTTCCAAGTACCTCTCCCACCAGGCGGGCCGATTTACGATAGGGTCGATTTGGCAAAAGACCCAGTCCCTGCATGGCGTAAAGTATTCTTCTCTGGACAGGTTTTAGTCCATCTCTAACATCCGGTAGAGCTCTACCTATAATTACGCTCATAGCGTAACTAAGGTAGGATTTTTTCATTTCATCTTCAAGGTAAAGAAGATTAATTTTTTCCTCTACAGCCACTTTTTAACTCCTTCAAAATTAACTATATATCTAATTCTTTTACCTCTTCAGCATGCTCTTCTATAAATTTTCTTCTCGGTTCAACATCCTCTCCCATTAAAATTGAGAAAAGCTCATCTGCTTCGACTGCATCCTCAATTGATACTTTATGTAAAGTTCTGGTTTCAGGGTTCATGGTTGACTGCCAGAGCTGTTCCGGGTTCATCTCCCCTAATCCTTTATATCTTTGCACCTCCATTTTTTCTCCCTTTAAACTTTCCCTAAGTTTATTAAGCTCAGCATCGCTATACAAAAAATACTGTTTGTTTTTATTGGTTACTTTGTAAAGAGGAGGCTGAGCAATGTAAACATGACCTTCCCGGATAAGATCCTGCATATACCGGTAAAAAAATGTTAAAAGGAGGGTTCTTATATGAGCTCCATCAACATCCGCATCACTCATAAGGATAATCTTGTTGTATTTTAACTTGGATATGTCAAACTCCTCCTTTATTCCGGTACCAATTGCCGCAATCATAGCCTTTATTTCATCGTTGTTTAGAACTTTGACAAGATGGGATTTTTCAACATTGATTATTTTACCCTTGATTGGAAGTATAGCCTGAAACTTTCTATCTCTACCCTGTTTGGCCGATCCTCCTGCTGAATCTCCCTCCACTATATAAAGCTCGTTTCTTTGAGGATCATCCTGAGAACAGGCTGCCAGTTTTCCCGGTGGAGTTCCTCCACCCAGGCTTTCTTTTTTCCGAGTAAGCTCCCTTGCCTTTTGAGCTGCCTGGCGCGCTCTTGAGGCTGAAATTGTTTTTTGCAGGATGATTTTTGCTACCGAGGGGTTTTCCTCGAAATAGCGGACCAGCCCCTCATATACTACTGAGTCCACTATCCCTCTTATCTCGGTATTACCAAGTCTTGTTTTGGTTTGTCCTTCAAATTGAGGATCGGGCATTTTCACGTTAATTATGGCGGTAAGTCCCTCTCTGATATCCTCTCCCTGTAGATTTAGTTCTTTATTTTCCATTTTTCTGGCATAATCATTTACAGCCCTTGTTAGAGCAGCTTTAAATCCAGATAGGTGCGTTCCCCCCTCCTGAGTATTGATATCATTGACAAAGGTGAATATATCCTGAATAAATCCTTGATTATACTGAATTGCTATTTCTATCCGAACATCACCTCTTTCTCCTTCTATATAAATTGGCTCAGGGAAAAGGACTTCTCTATTCTGATTTAAGTATTTGACAAATTCAACTACTCCTCCATCGTATTTAAATACCTCTTTTTTACCGCTTCTCTCATCTTCAACTTCTATGTTTATTCCCTTATTTAAAAAGGCAAGCTCCCTTGCCCTGCGTGCAATTCTCTCATAGTCAAAATAGGTAGATTCAAATATTTCAGGATCAGGTAAGAAAGTGATCTTTGTTCCACTTTTATCCCCTTCAGCTTCCCCTATAATTTGCAACGGTCCTGTTGGTTTTCCCCTTGTGTAGGTTTGTCTCCATATTTTCCCATCTCTTGTTATAACTGCCTCCAGAAAGGTTGATAGAGCATTTACCACAGATATACCAACTCCATGAAGTCCCCCGGCAACTCGATAGATTTTGGTATCAAATTTTCCTCCTGCATGGAGCATGGTCATTACTAATTCCAGTGCTGATTTTTTATAGATAGGATGTTCATCAACCGGAATTCCTCTGCCGTCATCAATTACTGTTACACTGTTGTTGGCGTGAATTATGATTTTGATGTTCTTACAGTATCCTGCCAGTACCTCATCAATGGAATTATCAAGAACCTCGTTTACAAGATGATGAAGCCCTCTTGGGCCTGTACTTCCAATAAACATTCCCGGTCTTTTTCTTACAGCTTCCAGATCCTTTAAAATTTTTATCTGATCAGCTTTGTAATTGTTACTCATCTTTGTTACTCCTGAACTTTCCCATTTTTCGGTATTTCTCTTTTCTTTTAGCTACAAGTTCTTCTGGAGAAATTTCTGATAAAATCTTAATTTCTTCAAGGATGGCTTCCTTTATGTTATTTGCGGTTTTCTCTATGTCTCTGTGAGCTCCTCCCCTTGGTTCAGGGACGATTTTATCTATAATACCCAATTTTAAAAGATCCTGTGCTGTAAGTTTCAAGGCAGCAGCAGCTTCTTCTACTTTTGTCTGATCTTTCCACAGGATTGCTGCGCATCCTTCGGGAGAAATTACCGAATAAATAGCATTTTCCAGCATTAGTACCTTATCTCCAACACCTATCCCCAATGCTCCACCACTTCCCCCTTCTCCTATAATCACAACAATTATGGGAACTTTTAAATGGGACATTTTTTCCAGATTAGCAGCTATTGCCTCAGCTTGACCTCTTTGTTCAGCTTCTATACCCGGGTAAGCACCAGGTGTATCTATAAAACTTATTATTGGCAGGCCAAATCTTTCTGCCAGACTCATAAGACGATTAGCTTTTCTATATCCTTCAGGATGAGCCATTCCAAAATTACGTTTGAGATTTTCCTTGATAGATTCTCCTTTTTGATGTCCTATAAAAACAAATCTGTATGCATTTATTCTCCCAAATCCTCCAACTATAGCCTGGTCATCAGAATAAAGTCTGTCACCATGTAGTTGCATCCATTCGTCAAATATCATATTTACCAAACTCAGTGTTTTTGGTCTTAAGGGATGTCTTGCCAGTTGAACCCTCTGCCAGGGGGTTAAATTTAGAAAAGTCTCAGCCTCCAGTTTTTGAAGACGGTTTTCCATGCGTTGAATTTCTTCACTCAGATCTATACCTTCACGTTTGGCTAGATTTTTAAGTTCCTGGATTTTTCGTTCGAGTTCAGCTATTGGTCTCTCAAAATCCAGAACATATCTTTGACTTTGTTGATCCATAGATTTAAAACTCTCCTGTATAAGCTATTTGAAATATCCTGTTACCCGAGCTTGCATATCGATGAGACAGATCCTTAAAGGCTAATTCTAAGGATAGATCCTTAGAATATAGAAATTTAAATCCTATGTTAATTTCCCCTCCAGCTTTACGCAGGATCTTATCTCCAGAATAACCCTCAACTATATCCTTATATTTTGTTTTCTTATGGGAGGCGTTGTTATACTCCAGTTTTACTATGAGTTTAGGGGTAACCCTAAACTGCACTCCTATAAAAGGGGATATTCCAGCTTTTCCCGGATCATCTTCCAGGGAACAGTTAAGTCCACCATTAATGGTTAAATTTGATTTTTCCACTTTTTTGGTAAGAACAAGGTAAAATCCCATTGAATTTATCTGGTAAAAACTCTTTGTTAATTTTTTTGGATGCCCATCGATGATTATCTCATCCCCTTCCTTATAGTATTTTCCGTATCCCTGACCCTCATAGCCAAGGGAAAGATCAAAGGGGAGATTGTTTTCCCCCTCTTTCCCAAATTTGTACTTTATTGAGAAAGCTGGCTCAGGATTTCCTTTTACAGTTTCTACCCCTACCACACCTGTACCTCCATAAGATGCACCCACTGTCAATCTATCGGTTAATCCAGCCTTCCCCTGAATCAGGAGTCCCCCCTCCTGATAAAAACGGAAGTTTAAGTAATAAGAACCTTTTTCCAGCAATTTAGCTGTTGGTGTGTCAATAAGATTGCTCTCATTTTGCCCAAAAACAGAAGAGGACATTCCTATAATAATTACACTGGCAATAAATAATCCTGCTATATAGTTTTTCATTTTATCCTCCCTAAATCTAATATTTGCGAAACGGTAACAAATTCTAATTTTCTCCTATCGCAGGTATTAACCAGACTCATAAGGGTAGAGGCTGTTATAAGGTTAGCATGCCCCAGACCCAAAGCCCATCCTCTTTGAAGGGCAATTGATATAAGTTTATTAAAGCGATTTTCAATATAGTTTTTTTCCTTTTTGTTATCCAGAAAAACGCAGTTAAATGTTGATCTTAATCCGATCTTTTCCGCAAGAGAATACGCTACAGAGCTGGAGGAAGCTCTACTATCAACGAAAAACATCCCTTTTTCCTTTAGTACCTCCAGAACGGGCTTTATTAAACCTTCTCTACTTGTAACAAGAGAGCCCATATGATTGTTTAAACCCTCCGCGTAAGGAATATCTTTGATAGCCTCTTTCACTGTTTCTTTTATCTTATCTTCGGACATTCCATTAAGAACGATCCATTTATATCTGTTGACAAATTTTCCCTCAGGTTGCATAGGAAGATGAACAAGTATTTGTTTCCCACTGCTATGAGCCTCCTCTGCTATTTTTTTTGCAAAAGGTGTACCGGGAATAATTGAAATAGTAAAGGGGAATTTTAAATCTTTAAAGAATGAAGTTACAAGATTATCATCGTTTATATAACCAAAATCATCTATTAAAATAGCAACCCTGGCTTTCTTTAAAAAAAATAACAACCGATGGGTTAGGATTTTCTTTGCTCCAATTTCTACCTCAATTTGATAGGTATCTTTAAGATTTATCCTGTTAAATTTAATTATGTTAACTCCGGGAGGTTTAAATTCCTCTTTTATTTTTTCTTCAAATTTATCCAGATTTCTATCCAAGGGAATCTTTATTTTTATTTCGGCTACTTTTTTTGGAGGAAATATTCCCTCCTTTTTAACTTTTCTGTCAGTTATGAAGACACCTAATTTGCTCAATTCAAGTTGAACTTTTGCATCTACGGTGGAAAATATACTGGCATACTGGATCTCTTTATACTGGTAAATAACAGTTAAAACAAGTATAAAAATAACTACTCCAATTCCTGCAGATGTATATTTAATGATTCTTTTAATCATTGTTTACTTGAGATTTTCCCTGGAGTATTTGGAGGGAGTTTATTAACTGTATGGCATGTACAAGTTGATTGTCGTTAAATATATCATTTTCCTTATTGTTATCTTCCTCGCGAAGAACCCTCTTTAAGATTTCCTCATCCACTTTTATATTTTCCTCTTCATTCAGTCTTTTTATAAGAGGAGTAAGGTCTTTATTTTCCCATTGGGGATTGTTTAAAAGGAATTCCCTTAGAACAGATGAAGATTTTAACTTATCAATAGCCTTTTTTTCCTCCGTGGTAGGGGTAAAAGGTTTTATTATTAAATCCGGTTCAATTCCTCTACCATCTATACAGATCCCGGAAGGAGTGTAGTATCTTGCAGTTGTCAGCCAGAGAGCTCCACCATTTTCAAGTGGTGTTACATTCTGGACTGTTCCTTTACCAAAAGTTCTGGTTCCTACCAGAACTCCTCTTTTATGATCCTTTATTGCTCCTGCTACTATTTCAGATGCACTTGCACTTCCCCTGTTTATAAGTACTACCAGAGGAATTTTTGTAGCTTTACCCCCTGGATGAGCTGAATAAACCTGATTTTTGCTAACGTCTCTTCCTTTTATAGATACAATTATGCCAGAGGAGAGGAATTCATCAGCCACGCTAACTGCCTGCGATAAAAGACCGCCAGGATTGTTCCTTAAGTCTAAAATTAAACTTTTAATTCCCTGTTTTTTTAAAAAGGTAAGAGCATCTTCAAGATCCCTGGAAGTATTTTCATTGGTGAAACCTATTATCTTTATATAACCTATGTTTTTATTTAAAATTCTCTTTTTAATATTGGGAAGTTTAATTAAAGCCCTTGTGATGGTGTATTCCAAAGGTTTTTCAACTCCCTCCCTTTTTATAGTTATATTAACCTGGGTGCCTACTTTCCCTCTTAATTTTGAAGCTACCTCATCAAGGGACATACCTTCTGTACTTTCGCCATTTATCTTTATTATTTTATCTCCTGCTTTAAGGCCAGCTCTACTTGCTGGAGTGTCCTCAAAGGGAGAGATAATGGTGATTGAGTGATTTCTAATTCCTATTGTTATTCCCAATCCCCCAAACTCACCTTCTTTTTCCACATTCCACTCCTTCCATTCCTCGGCATTTAGCCAGGTGGAGTGAGGGTCTTTTAAAGACTGTACCATTCCCCTTATTGCACCTTCAATGAGTCTGGATGGCTGAACTTCTTCTATATATTCATTTCTAATAATTTGATAAACCTGAATAATTAGTTTTATTTCAGAAAAAAAGTTATTAGCAGCCTGAACCTGTGTTAAAAATATTCCTGTTATGAGTAGAGATACTATTATTACAAAGGCCGAAATTTTATTTTTCATTTTATAATTTTCTCTCCTATTTTTTCTCCGTTTAAAAATACATGCTTAATTTCCTCGCGGTTTAAACCTGCTCCCAGAAGTATCTTTTCAGCCTGAGATTTAGTAATTAAATCCTCTGGTTCATGAGTATCAGTACCTATAACTAATTTTGCTTTATATTTTCTTGCCAGGTAAACCAGCCTTCCATTAGTTAAACAATGTCCCTTTCTGGTAGAAATTTCAAGATAAATACCTTTTTTTGCAGCTAACTCAACTTCTTCCTCCTTTATTAAACCGGGATGAGCGAGTATATCAATATCTGCATTTAAAGCAGCTAAATTTGTCCCGGCAGGTACCGATTCAACAATTGTTTCACCATGAACCAGAATTGTTTTAGCTCCCATTTCACGTGCCATCTTGGCAAGTTTACCTATAAGAACAGGTGGAATGTGAGTTAGTTCCACTCCCGGGACAACTTTAATATCTTTTTCTACTGAATTAATTTCCTCGCAGAATTTTATCAATCTGGAAATTATCCAATCTATGTTTGTAAAATCCACGTGATCAGCAATTCCCAGGATTCTGTATCCTTTTTCCTTTGCTCTTTGCACAAGCTCTGCCGGACACAATACTCCATCGCTCAGAAATGTATGAGTATGAAAATCAATCAATATTATCCCTTTTTTCTTTCATTAGACTGTATTTTAGCAAATTTTTTCCTATTTGTAAAGCATGGGTCCCCGATTTTTTGAAGGTTCAAGAATTGCCCCGGCAAGTTTTTTCCTCTTAGTAGTCTTCGATCTGTTCTCCTGAAAT
>JAGGTG010000204.1 GCA_021163905.1 Candidatus Aerophobota bacterium | reverse complement strand
TATGATACCCGTTTTCTTTCTCCAGAATTTGCAAGATGTGTTGCTGAGGTTTTAATTGGCAATGATATTCCTGTTATACTTTCTAAAAGTGATGTTCCCACTCAAACCGTATCTTTTACGGTTAAAGATAGAAATCTTCTTGGAGGAGTGATGATCACCGCCTCTCACAATCCTCCTCGGTTTAATGGAATTAAGATTAAAGGTTCTTTTGGGGGATCTGCTACACCTGATATTACCAGTCAAGTTGAGTCTTTTCTGGATAAAACTCCGGTGAGAAGGCTTTCCTGGGAAAAAGGAAAGATAAAGGGTCTTGCCAGAGAAGATGATCTTATACCCGCATATTTAAAAAAAGTTATCTCCTTTGTTGATATGGAATCAATAGAAAAGGCAAAACTCAAAATAGTTTATGACTCAATGTATGGAGTAGGTTATGGACTTTTAGATAAGATACTTAAGAATCATGATATTATCAATATTCATCTTAAGTATAATCCGGGTTTTGGAGGTATAAATCCTGAGCCAATTGAACAAAATCTTCAGGATTTGAAAAAAGAAGTTAAAAAACAGAGAGCAGATCTCGGAGTAGCTACCGATGGAGATGCTGATAGAGTTGGGATTGTAGATGATAAAGGAAGGTATCTATCTCCTCTTCAGGTATTTTCTCTTTTGCTTTTGTATCTTGTAGAGGATAAAGGTATGAGGGGAAAGGTGATAAAAACAGTTTCCCTTGGATATCAACCGGAAAGAATCTCACGTAAGTTTGGTCTTGAGTGGGAGCAAACTCCTGTTGGATTTAAGTATATATGTGATAAAATGCTTAAGGAAAAGGTAATACTTGGTGGAGAGGAAAGTGGAGGGTACGGGTATTACGGATACATTCCTGAAAGAGATGGTATACTTTCAGCTCTTTTGTTTGTGGAAATGGTGGTAAAAAAGGAAAAGCCTCTTTCGGATATTCTGGATGGAATGGAAAAAAAATTTGGAAAGTCATTTTTCAAAAGAGTTGATTTTGAAAAGGAGAGGGTGGATAAAGAGGCAATGGTTAAAAAGCTTACCTCAAGCCCTCCTACTGCTTTAGGGGGTATTCCTGTTAGAGAAATATTAACCATTGATGGAGTTAAGTTTATAATGGAGGATGAAAGCTGGCTTTTGATAAGGCCATCGGGCACCGAGCCGAAGGTAAGGGTTTATGTGGAAGCTCCCAAAGAAAATCAAATGGAAAGAATTGTTGAAGAAGGAAAAAGGTTAACAGAAAAAGTTATAGAGGAGTTAAATCTCTAAGTAAATTTACAATGTACAAAGATGTAATTATAGCTGGATTTGGTGGACAAGGAATAATATTTGCGGGTAAGCTTCTCTCATATGCCGGATTAAAAGAGGGGAAAGAAGTTGTATTTTATCCCTCTTATGGTGCCGAAATGAGAGGAGGAACAGCGAACTGTACAGTTATAATATCTGATTCTATGATCCCATCACCTATTGTTTCCTTTCCTTCAGGTGCAATAGTTATGAGTTACCCTGCTTTTGATAAGTTCTTACCCCGGGTTAAGAAAGATGGACAGGTAGTGGTAAATGCATCTTTGATAAAGGAGAGGACAAAGCGCAATGACCTTTATATTGTAAGGATACCGGCTAATGATGTTGCCGAAAGTATGGGTAATAGCAGGGTAGCAAATATGGTAGCCCTTGGAGCATGGGTTCATCTATCAGGAGTGGTAAGTCTTAAAGCTCTTTTGTCCTCTTTAAAAGATGTTCTATCTCCGGATAAATCTGATCTTTTAAAAATTAATGAGAAGGCATTAAAAAAGGGGTGGGAGCTTGTCCCGAATTCTGATTAGCTCCTTTCTTGATCACCTCCGTGTGGAAAGAGGATTGTCTGAAAATACCCTTTTATCCTATAAAAGAGATCTTTATCAGTTTCTTAAATGGTTAAATTGTAATTTAAAGGACGTAGATTCAAAAATATTGGGGAAATACATCAGATATCTAAAGGATAAAGGTTTATCTTCATCTTCTATATCCCGAAAATTATCATCCATAAGAATGCTTTATAAGTTTTTACTGGCAGAGGGTGTTATTAAAGTGGACCCTTTGCAGGATATAACCTCTCCTCGGAGGGAAAGAAAAATACCCGCTTACCTTTCCTTTAAAGAAGTACAGGATCTTCTTGAAGCTCCATCTGTTGACTCCTTTATAGGTCTGAGGGATAAAGCTCTGCTGGAAACTTTATATGCAACCGGTATACGTATTTCTGAACTTACAGGTTTAAACAGGTCTGATGTGAATTTGAAAAGCGGGTGGTTAAAAGTCAAAGGAAAAGGTTCAAGGGAAAGAATGGTTCCTCTGGGACGGGAGGCTATAAGATGGATACGCGGATACTTAAAAGAGAGAGGAAGGGGAGAAGGATTAGACTCTCCTCTTTTTTGTAATAGATATGGTAAAAGGATTTCTCGTCAATCCTGCTGGAAGATAGTGAAAAAGTATGCCAGGAAAGCAGGGATAGAAAAAGCCATTTCGCCCCATACTATAAGGCACTCCTTTGCCACCCATCTTCTCTCCAGAGAGGCTGATTTGAGATCTGTTCAGGAGCTTTTAGGGCATGTCAATATATCTACAACCCAGATTTATACTCATATAACCCAGGAGAGGTTAAAAAGGATCTACAAGATGTATCATCCAAGGGCATAGGCAGCTAATATGCAGATAATTACCGCTCATACAGGATGTGATTTTGATGCACTTTCCTCCATGGTGGCAGCAGGCAAACTTTATCCAGAGGCCAAGCTGTGCTTTTCCGGAGTTTTGTCACGTGAGGTTAGAGATTTCATGCGCCTTTATGGCTGGATGGTTCCTGTAGTAAAGGTAAGTAGAAAAGATTTAGATAAGGTTAAAAGACTTATTCTGGTTGATACAAGGTGGATTAACAGGATAGGGATATTTAAAGACCTTATTGGAAAAAAGGGAGTTGAAATTCACATCTACGATCATCATCCTCCCCATCCAGGAGATATTCAGGGTGATGCAGGCGTATGTAGGGAAGTAGGAGCTACTACCAGTATACTGGTAGATTTAATTAAAAAAAGGGGAATACCTGTTACTCCTTTTGAAGCCACTCTCCTTTGCCTCGGGATTTATGAGGATACAGGTTCTCTTAGTTTTTCCTCCACCACTTCTCTGGATCTTCAATCTGCTGCCTTTTTGCTTGAGAGAGGGGCTAATCTGGAACTTATTTCCAGCTTTCTTAACAGAGGTTTATCTGAAAAACAAAATCTTTTGCTTAAAAGTTTCCTGGAGAATTCCAAGATCAAGATGATAAATGGTGTAGAGATATTCATCATCGGGGTAGAGATAGAGGATTTTGTAGGAGGAATATCACTTCCTCTGCGTAAGTTCATTGACCTCAAAAACCCGGATGTAACTTTTGCTATTGTTCGCTCTAAAGAAAAAGTTTATCTGATGGCTCGCTCTCGCAATCCCTCTATAAATGTAGGTGAGATTCTATCATTTTTTAAAGGAGGTGGGCATAATCTTGCCGCTTCGGCTATAATAAAAAATAAAGATATAGAAGAAGTGGAAAAAGAGTTGTACAGAGTATTGGAGAAAAATATTCATCCTGGTATTACAGTAGGTCAAATAATGCGATCACCGGTAAGCACAGTTTCCCCCGATACACCAGTTGGTGAGGTTGAGAAGATTATGCAGGAGGATGATCTTGAGATATTACCCGTTCAGGAAAAGCAGGAGATAATAGGAGTAATATCCAGAGAAAAGGTGAAAAATGTAATTTCTCATAGCTCAATAAACTCTCCTGTTAAAAGCTATTATTCAAGAAAATTTATCTCGATTTCTCCCTTTGTTTCTCTTAAAAAGGCGCAGCAGACAATGATGGAGGAGGATGTATCCTATCTTTTTGTTTTTCAGGGAGAAAAATTTATGGGAGTACTAACGGGGTTAGATCTTTTTAAGGCCTTTCATAAAGATAGTAGGGATTTTTCTTCCGAGAATTTAAAAGATAAACTTAAGGAAAAAGTTCCCCCGGGAATAGTTGATATTTTACTTAGGGCAGGAAAACTTGCCTATAGTATGGGATGGTCAGTTTTTATAGTGGGAGGATTTGTTCGAGATCTTCTTTTAGGAAATGAAAACTTTGATATAGACCTGGTTATTGAGGGAGATGGTATACTTTATGCTGAAAAATTGTCTGAGGAACTCGGGGCCAATTTGACCATTCATAGAGATTTTGGTACTGCCACTCTTAATTTAAGTGAAAATTTCAAGCTTGATATTGCAACCTCCCGAAGAGAGTTTTATCCTCGTCCTGCCTCCTTACCCCATGTTAAGCCAGCTCCTTTAAAGGAAGATCTATTTAGAAGAGATTTTACTGTAAATGCAATGGCTATCAGTATTAACCCCCCTGATTTTGGAAGATTAATTGATTTTTTCGGAGGAAGGAGGGATTTAAGAGAACGTAAAGTAAGGGTTCTACATGTTAGAAGTTTTATAGACGATCCAACCAGGATATTTCGTGCCATAAGATTTGAGCAAAGGTATAACTTTTGCATTGAAAAGGTAACCGAAAGACTTATTAAACTGGCATTAAGAGAAGGGGTTTTTCAACTTTTAAGCGGAAAACGAATAAAGGAGGAATTAAAACAGATTCTTGAGGAAGATAGACCTGAGAGAAATGTTTATAGGATGCAAAAATTGGGAATTCTGAAAGTAATTCAACCTGGAATTTATTTAAATTCTTCCAGGGAAATGATATTTGATAAACTCATAGATACAATTGCAAGATATGAGATTCTTACAGGGGAAAAGAGCAAAAGGTGGCTTATTAGATTGTCGGTTCTCTTAAGGGATCTAACCGAAGAGGAAATAGAAAACTTTTGTAGTAAATACAGTTTCACCCGGGAGGAAAGAGAAACTATTCTTGCAAGCAGTAAAAAGGCCGATGAGATCGTAGAGAGGTTAACTGTTCCTGAGATGAAGCCAAGTTCAATTTATTATCTATTGAGATCTTACCCACCCGAGGCACTTATTCTGGCAATGGCAATTGCAAAGGATGATATTGTAGAGAAAAGGATAGTTTTATACCTCTCGCATCTTCAAAAAATTGAACTTGAGATAACAGGGGATGACCTGAAGAAAATGGGCTACAAACCCTCCCCTGAGTTTTCCCGTATTTTAGAGGAGACTAAAAAAGCAAAATTAGATGGATTGGTAAAAACCGTGGAGGAAGAGGTTGAATTTATCAGAAAAAATTTTGCTCAAGGAGAAAATAGATGAGAATTCTTATCCTTATCTTTGCGGTGGTGATTCTTTTTTTCTCTGTAATTCTTCATGAAATTGCCCATGGTTTGATGGCCGAACGTCACGGAGATTCGACAGCAAGAATAATGGGAAGAATAACTCTTAACCCTATTCCTCATATAGATCCTATTGGCACTGTACTTTTACCGGGAATTATGATTCTTATGAATATCTTTGGAGGAGGTATACCCATATTTGGATGGGCAAAACCTGTGCCAATTAATCCCAGAAATTTAAACAATCCTAAAAGGGATATGATATGGATTGCTCTGGCAGGGCCAGCAACTAATTTAGGTATTGCCCTTTTACTTGCTCTTCTTTTTAGAGTCCTTGGTGGACCTGAGAGTTTAGCTGGAGTGATTCTTTTTTATGGGATAACTATAAATTTGTTTCTTGCCTTTTTTAATTTAATTCCAATTCCTCCCCTTGATGGATCCCGCATCCTTTCTGGAATTCTCCCGGAGCGCTATAGTTATCATCTTTCTCAAATTGAACCCTTTGGTTTTATTATTCTTATTGTTCTTCTGGTAGGGGGACTGTTTAACTATATGTTCTTGGCTTTACTTAAATTAAGTTATATTTTAGCCGGTAGTCCATTTTTTATGTGGTAAGAAATTATCTATTTGGTTATCTTTTCCCCCTGCTTTCAAAAATGTATTTTGTCTGAGGAGTAACTTTTAAGGGGTATCTGCCTGTAAAGCAAGCAGTACAGTAATCTTTAGGATTTTTCACGCAGCTTAAAAGACCTTTAAGACTAAGATAACCCAGGGAATCAGCTCCAACTTTTCTTCTTATCTGTTCCACCGTATGTGTTGAGGCAATTAGTTCTTTTTGTACAGGGGTATCAATTCCAAAAAAACATGGAAATCTTATGGGGGGAGAGCTAATCCGAAAGTGAATTTCCTTTGCACCCCCTTCACGTAAAAGTCCTATAATCTTTTTGCTGGTAGTTCCTCTTACAATGGAATCATCCACCAGTACCACCCTTTTTCCATTAAGAACTTCTCTTATTGGATTTAGTTTTATTCTCACCTCCATATCCCGTACGAGCTGAAGAGGTTGAATGAAGGTTCTCCCTATATAGTGGTTTCTCGTAAGTCCCATTGTATATGGTATTCCGCTTTCTTTCGCATATCCTAATGCAGCTGAAATTCCAGAATCAGGAACTGGAACTACCAGATCTGCTTTGGCTGGATGTTCTCTTGCAAGGACCCTTCCCATTTTTTCCCTTACCTTATGAACACTTTCTCCAAATACTATACTATCCGGTCGGGCAAAATAGATATGCTCGAAGATGCACTGTGCCAGTTTTTTTGGTTGTTTAATAGTATAGGAGTTAACCCCTTTTTGATCAATAATTACCATTTCTCCTGGCTTAATTTCTCTTACGTACTTTGCTCCAACTAAATCAAAGGCACAGGTCTCAGAAGCAAGGAGATAACTTGAATTAATCAATCCCAATACAAGAGGACGAAATCCAAATGGGTCTCTTGCTCCAATTAATCTGTCATTGAAAAGGATAAGCAAAGAATAGGCCCCTTTTACTTTCCTTAACGCCTCAACAAGTGCTCTTGTCTTACCCAGGGATTTACTAAACTTTGTAAAAAGATGAACAATTATTTCTGTATCCATTGTAGATTGAAAAATAGAACCTGATGATTCTAATCTTTCTCTGAGCTGTAGGGCATTTATTAAATTACCATTGTGGGATATAGCTATTCCTTCACCAAAAAAACTTATAAGCAAAGGTTGGATATTGGATAAGGAGGTGGATCCTGTGGTAGAGTACCTGTTATGACCAATTGCCAGATGGCCAGGTAAACTGGTAAGAATATCCTCGTTAAAAACAGCATCTACCAGTCCTAATCCTCTGTGAACCGAAACATTAAATCCATCAGAAGTTACAATACCGGCACTTTCCTGTCCTCTATGCTGGAGGGCATAAAGACCCAGATAAGTTAATTTTGCAGCCTGGGGATGATTATATATGCCAAATATTCCACACTTTTCGCGCAAAAAGCCCTCCTTCTAAAATTTTACCTAAAGACCTTCCTCTGTCAACTTCAGAATTTCAATTATTACTTGACAAAATTTTGTATAATATTATACAGGTATTGGAGTAGATAAGTGTCAGAGAGAAAATTAAGTAAAAATGTTCCCCTTCCACTAAGTCATCAGCTACTGGAGATACTGAGGGATTTAATATTAAAGGGTAACTACAAAGCAGGACAGCCTTTTTTTACTGAAAAAGAAATTGCCGAGAAATACGGTGTTAGCAGAACAACGGTTAGAGAAGCTACCTCTCGTCTGGTTTACGAGGGTCTTTTAAGAAGAGAGCGGGGGAAGGGAATGTTTGTTATTAAGCCAAGGGTTCATGAGGAAGGTAGCTTTCTTTTAAGTTACACCGAGGAGGTTATAAGCAGGGGTATGAGACCCGGTTCTCACCTTGTAGAGATTCAACTTGATAATTCACCACTGAAGATACGAAATATTCTTCAGTTAAATAAATCTGACAAAATCATAAAATTAAAGAGGATTCGTTTAGCTGATGGGGAGCCAATGGCCATTCAGACCTCTTATCTTCCCTATACTTTATGTCCGGAAATTTACCATGGTGAGTACAACTGGGATACTCAATCCTTAACAGTAGCTTTAGAGAGATTAGGACTTAGAATAATAAAGGCAACCCAGAGGGTATACAGCAAAGTAGCTGACGGAGAAGATGCCTTTCTGCTAAATATTAATCAAGGAGATCCTTTACTGGCTCTGGAAAGGACATGCTTTCTTGAAGATAACACGCCCGTTGAATACGCCATAATTTATAACCGGGGGGATAGATGGGATTTTATTATGGAACTTAAAAGAAAAAAAGGAGACTTCAATGAAACTTTACTACGATCCTATAATGTTCAATCAAACTCTTGATGGTATAAACTTAAAAAGGCATATTATAGGTACCTATTACCTGGAAGATCCTTTACCGGGAGAGGATCCCATAGATCATTTCTCTTTGGTTCAAAGTCTTGCCTTTGAGGGATCTACCGGAACCTGGGAAGAGGTAAAAGAACACTCAGAGGATGTTATAGAGCATCTTTCAGGGAAGGTAGTTGGTTACTATCAGATTCCTTCATCTGATAATGTAAAAAGGGCGGTTATTCAGCTTGCCTTTCCTATAGATGCCTGGCAGGCAAATGTTCCCATGATACTTTTATCTATTGCTGGAAACTGCTTTGCCTATTCTGCAAAACTTAGATTACTGGATGTTTATTTTCCAGAGGGCCTTTTAACCCATTTTAAGGGACCAAAGTTTGGGATAAGTGGGGTAAGGGAGAAGTTAAAAATTTATGATAGGCCCCTTTCCCTGCATATCATAAAACCAAAGATGGGAATGACCCCTGAGCAAACTGCAAAGCAGGTATACCAGACAGCTCTTGGTGGGGTGGATATGGTAAAGGATGATGAGATGACAAGTGATGTTTACAACTCCAGGATGGAGGATAGACTCACCGCTGTGATGGAAGCTCTTAATAAGGCAAAAGAAAAAACAGGAAAACAGGTAATTTACTTTGTAAGCATTACAGATGAGGTAGATAAAATAGTGGATAAGGCAAAAAGGGCAATAAAGCTTGGAGCAAATGGGCTTCTTTTAGCCTACTCTGCAGGTTTATCTATTTTGAGGGTATTGGCAGAGGATCCTGATATTGATGTTCCTATTTTGTTGCATCCCTCTCATATGATTGCCTTAACTCCCAGTATATCCTGGCCAGCAATGGCCAAGATCTGCCGTATCTGTGGAGCAGACCTTATGTTAACCCCAACTTACTGGTCAACTATTCCTATGGTATCCCATGAGGAGGGGATAAGGTGTGCCCAGGTAAAACTTGCTCCCCTTGGGCATATAAGAAGAACCTGGCCCATGCCTGCTGCTGGAATGTATCCGGGACTTGTCCCCTTGTTGGTTAGAGAATTTGGGAAGGATATTGTGATTCCTGCTGGGGGTGGTATGCTTGGACATCCAATGGGATACCAAGCAGGAGCTCGTGCCTGGCAACAGGCAATTGAGGCTACTATGAAGGATATCCCTCTGGAGGAGGCGGCAAAGGATAAAAAGGAGTTAAGAGCAGCTCTTGAGAAGTGGGGAGCTTTGAAAAGACCGGAGGTTCACTGGTTTAGAGCTTCCCCCAGATACTACCCTAAACCGGTTAACTTTAATAAGTGAAAAAATGAGCCTGATGGGTCTTGATCTTGGAACTACTGGAGTAAAAGCTATATCCTTTACTCCAGAGGGAAAAGTTTTAGCAAGAGCTTATCGGGAGTACAAGGAGCTTTATCCAAGACCCGAATGGGTGGAGATGGATCCTGAAAAGATATGGAGCTCAACTAAACATGTAATAAAAAAGGTTGCCTTAAATACAAAAAAGGATCCCATTCAGGCTGTTGGTCTTTCCGTTTTAGGAGAAGCTGTTACCCCTATAGGAAAGGATGGTAAACCTCTTTACAACAGTATAACTGCTGTGGATAGAAGATCCATTGAGGAGACAAGATGGTTGGAGAGGAACCTGGAGAAAAAGCATTTATTTCAGATCACCGGTATGCCTCCCCATCCTTCCTATTCGATAAGTAAAATTCTCTGGATTAAAAATAACAGGCCGGATATATTTGAAAAAACATGGAAATTCCTGCTTTACGAGGATTTTATCCTGCATAAATTAGGAATTGAACCTGCAATAGATTATTCTCTTGCCGCAAGAACCATGGCTTTTAATATCCATACTAAAGACTGGTCCAGTGAGATACTGCAAAAAATTGGTATTGATAAATCTATGTTTGCCAGGGCTTATCCCTCAGGTGAGGTTGTTGGGAAGATAAATCCTCTAATAGCAAAAGAGCTTGGCCTTTCTACAAAAACAGTAGCTGTTCTGGGTGGACACGATCAACCGGTAAGCGCCCTGGGAGCAGGGATAATAGAGGAAGGAAAAGCTACTGATACCTGCGGAACAGTTGAGTGTGTAACCTGTATCTCAGATAAGCTCGATCTTCCGGAAGCAAGACTTACCTACAGCTACGCTACATATCCGTATGTTGTTGAGGGAAAATTTGTAACCATTGCTTATTTTTATACTGCAGGAGCCCTGCTTAAGTGGTACAGGGATAACTTTGCCTTTGAGGAGAGAAAAATAGCCAGAAAAGAAAAAAAAGATATCTACGAGGTTATAATCGGACAAACAGGTGATGATCCTTCTCCCCTGCTTTTGCTTCCCCATTTTATGGGAAGTGGGACTCCCTGGTTTGATCCTTTATCAAAAGGTGCAATAGTTGGTCTTACCCTGGGAACAGATCGCAGGGACATTGTTAAGGCAATTCTTGATAGTGTAGGATACGAGCTCAGGGTTAATCTGGAGTTTCTTGAGAAAAGTGGGGTTAAGGTTAAGCTGCTTCATGCTATTGGAGGAGGAGCAAGATCAGAGAAATGGCTCCAGATTAAAGCAGATATAACAGGTAGAGTATTTCGAAGTCTTAAGATTCCAGATGCTGCATGTCTTGGAGCGGCAATTTTAGCTGGAAGAGGAATTGGGGTATTCTCCTCTGTTGAGGAAGGCATTCAGGAAATGGTAAGATACAAAAAGGAGTTTATTCCCAGGAGGGAAAGGCAAAAAAGGTATGAGAATAAATACAGGGTATACAAGAAACTGTACGTTTCTCTTAAAGAGATAAATTCTCAACTGTAGAAAATCTCTGATATGGAATATTTTTTTCAGTAGGGTATTTCTAAAACTATGAGGTGAGAGAAGGTTTCTGAAATTGGGACAGTTTCTTGTAACTATGTGGGCTCTCTGGGTATCCAACGGATTAATTGAGGGGGAAAATACTTTCCCCCTCAACGCTTCGCTTCGCTCGCTGCTCCCCCAAAAGGGCTCTCTGGGTATCCCACGGAAGACGGCCTCGCCAGAGTTTGGTATCACCTCTAACTTCTCTGCAGCTCGGCCTCCGCTTTTTGGCTGTGCTATACTTTAGTGAAGAGCTAACTT
>JAGGTG010000047.1 GCA_021163905.1 Candidatus Aerophobota bacterium | reverse complement strand
GAATCGGTGCACTTTTAAAATTTAATTGACAGATTTAACGCGCATACTTGACAAAATTTTTTTTACATGGTAAAATAGGATACGGTGTAAGGTATAAGTGATATAGAATTTATTTTTGAGCTTTTCAGTGAAAGAATTCACGGGTACTGTTTAAAATAAATGGTTTTTTGCATAAAAAATATAAGAAGGAAAGCAAGTGAGAAAGTGCCAGAAAAATTCTAATAAGATGGGAAGGTACACCTTAACTTTAATTTCTCTTTTTATTCTGTGGATCTTATTGACCTCAACTTTAGCCTGGGAGGAGTTAATCACTGGCCTTGTTTTCTCGGCATTAATCGCTCTTTTTGGATACAGTTACTTTACCGAGAAGGGTTTTTCTGGAATCACTTTAAAGAAAATTGCCTATTTTCTCCTTTACATACCGGTTTTTTTCTGGGAGATGGTCAAGGCAAATTTTGATGTTGCCTATAGAGTGGTTCATCCAAAAATGCCAATAAGACCGGGAATAGTTCAAATTAAAACAAATTTAAAATCCGATGTTGCCAAATTAATTCTTGGAAATTCCATAACTTTAACCCCGGGAACATTAACTATAGAGATTGTAAAAGATAATTTACTCATTCACTGGATTAATGTAAAATCCGAAGATGTTAAAAAGGCAACTGAGATTATTGGGGCAAGATTTGAAAAATACCTGAGGGTGATTTTTAAATGACTTTAATGATTTTCTTTGGGGTTATTATAATCGCAGTTATTCTGGCTTTGATCCGTGCTGTAAAGGGACCAACAGCACCGGATAGAGTAGTTGGGGTTGATATAATGGTGACTATAACTGTAGCATTGATGGTTCTTCTGGGTATTTTTTTTAAAAGACGCATCTATCTTGATGTGAGTTTAATATATGCGGTGCTTTCCTTTGTTGGAGTAATAGCTGTAGCTCGTTATCTGGATAAAGGGCTATGAATCAAATAATAGGTTATATAGTAATGGGAGTTGGGGTAGCCTTCCTTTTCCTGGGAGCGTTAGGGGTATTTAGATTTCCTGATGTTTACAATAGACTCCAGGCCGGAACAAAATGCACAACACTTGGAGCATTTTTATCAATTATTGGTGCAGGTATAGTTGAGCCTACCTGGTTTTTAAAATGCTTGATTATAGCTGTGTTTATCTTATTTACAAATCCTATAAGTGCCCATGCTCTTGCAAGAGCAAGCTACAAGAGTGGAGTGAAACTGTGGGATAAAAGTGTTGTTGATAAATGTAAGGATTTTGAGGAATGTGCTAAAGCACAGGAGGATGATAAATGATTTTTCAGTTAATTCTTATATTCATTATGATTATCTTGGCAGTTGCCGCAAGTTTATTTAAAGATCTAATAAATGCTGTAGTTGCCTGTGCTGCCGTAAGTTTAATTACCTCTATTTTATTTTACTTCCTTCAGGCACCAGATGTTGCTATGGCTGAGGCTGCTATTGGTGCAGGGCTAACTACAGCGGTGTTTATTATTGCAATAAGAAAGACAGAGAGATACGAAAAATGAGAAGGATAGTAAGTATTATTATACTTATTATAATTGCTGTGGGATTTATCTTTGCCTTCTCAAAGATCCCTTTTGGTAAAGATAAAATAAATGTAGCTAACTATTATATTAAAAAAGGAATTAAACAAACCGGTGCTGTTAATATAGTTACCTCAGTTGTTTTGAACTATCGTGGGTTTGATACCCTGGGCGAGGTTACGGTACTTTTTATTGCAGCTGTTGGCCTGGGGGCAGTTTTATTTGTGGAAAGGAAAATTCAGAAGAATATGGATGATAAGGAAGATAAAACTAAAAGGGCAAGCTTGATTTTGAGAACCGGTTCACGCCTTCTTTTCCCCTTAATCCTTCTTTTTGGTGCTTATATATTTGTTCATGGTCACCTTACCCCTGGAGGAGGTTTTCAGGGAGGAGCAATTATTGCCTCAGGATTTTTATTGATGTATTTAGCTTTTCCTAAACAAAGAATAAATAAAAAAACATCAGGTTTAGCTGAGAGTTTAAGTGGATTAATTTTTGTAGGAATTGGGCTTTTAGGCCTTGTTTTCTCTGGATATTTTTTGACTAACTTTTTACCTAAAGGAATTCCTAATACACTCTTTAGTGCCGGTATTATTCCAATTATATACATTGCCATTGGTTTTAAGGTTGGATTTGAGCTAACCGGTATCATTGATGATTTACTGGAGAGAAGCAGATGAGTGGTATCTATAACTGGATGTACTATATTGCCTCGGGGGGATTAATTTTAATTGGCCTTTATATTGTTCTTGTGAAAACAAATTTAATTAAGATAGTAATTGGTCTTAATTTTATCGATACGGGGATAAATATTTTGCTTATCTGTATTGGTTATGTCAGAGGAAGAACTGCTCCTATATTTTCCAGACCAGGGATAAGCCCTGCAAATGTTGTGGATCCTGTGCCTCAGGCTTTAGTATTAACTGCCATTGTTATTGGAGTGGCTGTTCTGGCTCTGGCACTTTCCATTGTTATTAAAGTTTACCAGCACAACAAAACTCTAAATGTTACAAAGATAAAGGGATTAAAATGGTAAATCCATCACTTTTAATTGCCGTTCCTTTAGCTTTTGCATTTTCTATTCCACTTTTTGGCTTAGTTTCAAAAAAAATTGGAAAATATATACCTGTTGTGGCTTTATTGATTAATGTTGGTATCAGTTTTATCTTAATCCCCCAGATTTTAAAAAAGCCTGCTGTTGTATCTATTGGTGGCTGGAGTCCACCTTTTTGTATTAACCTGGTAGTTGGTCCTCTGGGAGTTTTCCTTGTCACTCTTATATCAAGTATTGGCCTTCTGGTTGCTATATATGCGATTAGCTATATAAAGGAGGAGCCTACTGAAAAATACCATATGCTATTTTTACTGCTAATAACCGGCGCAACAGGTATAGTTTTAACCGGTGATATATTTAACCTGTTTGTTTTCTTTGAGATTCTCTGTATTTCCTCCTACGCCCTTGTTGCTTATAACAAGGATAAAGAGGGAACAGAGGCAGCGATGAAGTATTTAATTCAGGGATCAGTTGGGTCAAGCTTTGTTTTAATTGGTATTGCTCTTTTATACGGTATGTTTGGAACACTCAATATGGCAGATATTGCCAGCAGGGTTACATCAGCTGATCCCACTTTTTTGTTTATTAGTTTGGCTTTTCTTATCACTGGATTTGGGATTGAGGCAGCTGTATTTCCGCTAAATGCCTGGCTTCCCGATGCTCACTCATCGGCTCCTTCATCTATTAGTGCTATTTTATCGGGGATAGCTATTAAAACCGGGGTATATGGTGTGGCGAGAATGATCTATACCATATTTAATGCTGATGGTATTTTAACCTTTATTGCCTTTCTTGGCCTTTTAACTCTTTTAATTGGTGAGATGTCAGCATTCAGACAAAATGATATTAAAAGACTTTTGGCTTACTCAAGTATCGGGCAAATTGGACTGATTGTCTTTGCTCTGGGAATAGCAACTTCACTTGGGGTTTTTGCTGGCCTTTTTCAGATAGTATCTCATGCCCTGGCCAAGGCACTTCTTTTCCTGGCTGCAGGATATATGATTTACAGGGTAGGCTCTAAAAGTATCGATTCTTTATCCGGGCTTGGCAGGAAAATGCCTTTAACTTCCTTTGCCTTTACTATAGGTTCTTTTTCTCTAATTGGTCTTCCACCTTTTGCAGGATTTATTAGCAAGTTTTCAATAGTTTATGCTGCAATTCAGGTAAAAAAACCGATTTTCCTGGTTTTTGTTGTTATTGCCCTAATTGCAACTGTTATTGAAGCGGGCTATTTTTTCAAAGTTGTGCAGAATCTTTATTTTAAAGAAGGTAAAAATGTGGATAATGTAACTGAAACGTCTGGATACATAATAGTTCCCATGATTATCCTGGTTATTTCAATTATTGTAATTGGGATCCATCCTCAGTTTATCACCGGTCTACTTAAGGGGGCAGCTGGCGAGCTTCTGGGGAGAACAGGTTATATTGGATGGGTATTAGGAGGCTCTTAAAATGCAGCTTATAACTATACTAATAGTTGCTTTTCTTGGAGCAGGGATAGTTTATCTTATCGGTAAAATATCAGGAAAAGCAAGAGATATCTTAGCAGTTCTTGCATCTTTAATAGTAGTTATTTTAGTTAGTTTAGCTTACAATCAAAAAATTTATACTTCTTTTTATCCTCTTCCCTTTTTAAACTTATCTCTCACTTTAAGAATAGATCCATTATCCTGGTTTTTTGCCATAGCAGTTGCCGGAATTGGATTTTTATCGATTCTTTTTTCCTTAGAGTATATGAAACATTACCAGAAATTGGACTTTTATTACTCTATGATGTTATTTGTTAATGCAGGAATGCTGGGTGTTGTGCTTAGTGCCGATTTTTTATCCCTCTACATATTCTGGGAGATAATGAGCTGGAGTACATACCTTTTAATAAGCTACAAAGGAGGAAAAGCAGTAGGTGCTGGATTAAAATACATTGTTATGTCAACTGTTGGATCAATAGCTATGCTATTTGCCATTGTTAGTTTGTATACATCTTATGGAACATTGGAATTTTCAAGCTTAGCTTCCTTACTACAAACTGCCTCATCCGGATATATTCTTTTTCTTTTAATTATGTTTATAATTGGATTTGGTATTAAAAATGCAATATGGCCACTTCATACCTGGCTTCCCGATGCTCACGCTGAGGCAGTATCTCCTTTTTCAGCAGTTCTTTCAGGAATCCTGGTAAGAATAGGAATATATGGATTTGTTTTAGTTATGTACAGTATAGTAGGATTAAACCTTTTGCATAAATTAGGATACGGACTGTTAAATTTTAACTATATACTTTGCTGGATTGGAGCTATTTCTATAATTATTGGGACTTTCATTGCACTTCTCCAGGACGATGACAAGAGGCTTTTAGCCTGGCATGCCATTGGACAGGGAGGATATATGATTTTAGGTATTAGCTTTGGTACAACCCTGGGCATCGCTGGTGGAATATTCCATACTTTAAATCACTGCATTTACATAGCATTGCTTTTCCTCGTTACTGGAGCGGTAGAATACCGAACCGGTGGAGTGAGAGATTTAAATCAGTTGGGTGGATTGATTAAAAAGATGCCGGTCACTTTTATTGGAGGCCTGATTGGCATTTCTGGTTTGATTGGTATTCCTTTAACCAATGGTTTTGTTTCTAAATGGCTTATATATAAAACCTTAATTATGGAAAAACATCCATTTTTAGCTTTTGTTGCCCTTATAGGAACCTGGGGAACAATTCTATCAGTTTACAAATTTTTACATAACATATTTTTAGGACAACTTCCAGAAAAATATAAAGATGTAAAAGAAGTTCCCTGGGCAATGCGACTTCCCATGATTATTTTAACCTCGGTTATTATTTTATTTGGTATTTTACCCGGCATTCCTTTGAATGTAATCTCTGGAATTGAAAGATCCTTTGGAATAAAGCCTCTTTCCACTATCATATTTGGTATGCCCAGGGAAATTGGAGAACTAAATATAATTAACATTCTTGCTGCAATAGTAGTGGCTGGAGTATTTATTTATCTTATATTTTCATTATCAACAAGATCAAGACGAGTTAACCAGTACGATAATTATGCCGCTGGCTCATTTATTCCAAAGGATAAATACCAGTACAGTGTAAGATTTTATGATCCGGTTTACAGAATAATTGGACCTTATCTACGTGATGTGGTGGATGATTTTTACTATTGGCTGGTGGAAAAAAGTAAATCTTTCTTCCAGGGTGTAAGACAGATTTATACAGGAAATGTAAATACCTATGCTCTGTATATTCTTCTTTTCCTGGCCTTTTTAATTATTACCAAGATAGGGTGGGGACTATGGTAATAAAAGCTGTGTGGATAATTGTTCTGCCTATAATAGCCTTTATAATTGGAGTATTTTTCTTGGGTCTTTCAAGAAAGGTAATTGCCAGAATTCACAGAAGATACGGTCCACCAATTTATCAGCCTGTTATTGACCTTATTAAATTAATGAACCAGAAAAGTATTTCTCATGGCAGGTTATTTGACATGGGCGTTATTCTATCTTTAGCAGGTTCAATTGTTCTGGTTTTATTTATCCCCTTTGGGGGAATTGCTCCTCTTTCTGGATCTGGTGATTTTCTTGTTGTTCTTTATCTTATGCTTCTTGCTCCTCTTGGAGTTGCTTTAAGTGGAGGTGAGGGGGCTAATCCAAATATCAGTATAGGTATATCTCGTAAAATGATGCTTTCCCTCGGGTACGAGGTTCCTCTGTTATTTTCTATTCTTGCTGTTATGACCTACTATAAAACTACATCTTTAGTTGAGATTACAAAAGCTCAACAGCATCTTTCATGGGGAGTAATTTACCTGCCACTTCCCGCAATAGCTTACTTTATGATCCTGCCAGCGATGCTTGGAATAAGACCATTTGATATAGTTAGTGCTCCTCAGGAAATCTCATCAGGACCATCAGTTGAATATGGGGGAAGGTACTTAGCTCTTATGACAGTTGAGCATGCCTTTCATACATTTATTGTTCTTGCACTTTTTGTCGATCTTTTTCTGGGGGGAGGAAATCCCTTTACCTTTTTTGTAAAGATGCTTGTTGTATTTTTACTTGGCCTTTTTATCCATGCAGTTTTCCCGCGTTTTAGAATTGATCAGGCTATAAAGTACTGCTGGAAGTGGCCATCTATACTTGCATTAGCAGGACTGGTTATAGCTTATGTTGTGGCATAGATACCACTGTAGTGGTGCGATTTACCGCACAGAAGGAAATAAAAAATGGATAGAACGAGTATAAAAAAGTGGTTTAAAGCTCCTGATAAAATGGGTCATAAATACTCCCTGTGGGCAGTTTATTTTTGCACCGGATGCGGAATCATAGAAGTTCCACCAGTTATAACTTCCAGATGGGATGCAGAAAGATTTGGGGTTATTCCTGTAGCTACTCCCAGACAGGCTAATTTGTTTTTAATTACAGGGTATGTTTCACTAAAAACCCTGAAGGCAATTATAAGAACCTATGAACTGATGCCTGATCCAAAGTATACCGTTGGCTTTGGTTCCTGTCCTATAAATGGTGGGATGTATTGGGACTCCTACAATACCATTAAACATCTTGACAAATATATTCCTGTAGATGGCTGGATTTCCGGATGTATGCCAAGGCCTGAGGCAATATTTATCGCTGTTACCCATCTTTGGACCATGATAGATAAAGGTATGGCAACAGGATATATAAAATACAGAGAAAAATATAGATACTATCGCCAAAATCAGGAAAAATTATTTGGAAAACTTGAGTGGCCACCACTATATCCAATGGAAGATAAAAATGGATGAATCATTAAAAAAAGAGCTGGAAACAACTTTTAGGAATGTACTGGTAAGCCTGCCTGAAGATGACAGAATGGTTGTAGCTGCTTCAGAGGAGACTGTTTTATCTATTTTGAGTTTTCTGAAGAACAAGGGATATGATCATTTAGAGCTTATCTCCTGTGTGGACTGGATTGAGGAAAAAAAATTTGAGCTTGTTTATATTCTCACATCTTACTCTGAAAAAGAAATGAGGAAACATATTATCTTAAAAACAAAGATTTCCAGAGAAAAATCGGAGTTTAAGACAGCAATTTCAGTTTTTGAAAATGCCGAGCCTTATGAAAGAGAACTTCATGAGCTTTTTGGAATAAATTTTAAAGGACACCCCAAATTAACTCATCTTTTTTTGGAAAGAGATTATAAAATACCTCCTTTTCGGAAAGATTTTGATACCAGAGAATACGTGAAAGAAGTTTTTGATAAAATCCCCTTTGTGGAAGATAAAAAATGAGTCAAGAAAGAGAACTTGAGCTGTATTTTGGCCCTCAGCATCTTGGGATGGTGGGAAATTTTAGTATCACCTTAAAGGTAGAGGGAGATAAAATTCTGGAGGCATCTGCCAACCCAGGGTGGTTACACAGAGGTTTTGAAAAGTTAATGGAGTATAGAACCTGGATACAGAATTTTCCCATGGTTTGTAGAATAAATGTGGTAGAACCTGATTCTATGGAGATGGTATATGCAATGGCAGTTGAAAAGCTGGCCGGAATAGAAGTTCCGGAAAGGGCAAATTATATAAGAACCATTGTTCTGGAACTTGCTCGATTGGTCTCTCACCTATTTGGTTGCTGGGCTTATGCTAATATGCTTGGTTTTGATACTGTTGCTCAATGGGCGATGTATCACAGAGATCTTATTTTAGACCTATTTGAAGAGCTTACAGGTGCAAGAGTTTATCATATATACATCTGGCCTGGTGGGGTAAGACGTGATCTACCAGAGGGATTTAAGGATAAGGTTTTAAATACACTGCATACCATAGGAAGTTGCATTCCGGATTATGATAGTGCTTTTTTTAATAACCGCCTTTTCTATGAAAGAGCAAAGAACATAGGAAAGATAACCAGAGAAGAGGCAAAAAGATTAGGTGCAACAGGCCAGATTTTAAGAGCGACAGGTGTAAAATACGATATTAGAAAAATTGAACCCTATGCTGTGTATGACAGGGTAGATTTTGAGGTTCCTACAAGAGAAGACGGCGATGCTTACTCAAGGATCTGGATAGTAAGGGATGAGATGATTCAAAGCGTCCACATTATAATGCAGTGTTTTGAAAAAATGCCCAGAGGAGAAGTTTATAATAAAGTTCCCAATCCATTTAAATGGAGAATACCGGAAGGGGAAACTTACGTAAGAGTTGAATCGTCTCGAGGGGAATTGGGTCTTTATTTGGTAAGCAATGGTGAAGATAAACCCTATAGAGTTCACTTTAGAACCCCTTCTTATCCTCATGGGCTTGTTATTCTGGAGAAACTCTTAAAAAATGCCAGCATTGCTGATGTGGGCAATATTATGATAAGTTTATATGTAACTGCTCCGGAGATAGATAGATGAAAGAAAAATCAGAGGTCAAAAAGGGGAGTGTTTTAAAACCGTTTAAGGCAATTAAGTATCTTTTTGAAAAACCTGGAACTTTGAGGTACCCTTTTGAACAAAAAGAACCCTCACCAAGATACAGAGGTTTTCACCTTAATGACTGGGATAAATGTACAGGATGTGGAAATTGCGCTGATATATGCCCCAACCAGGCAATAACTATGGTAGAGATTCCTGAAATTAAGCCAAAAACAGGCGAAAAAAATGAGCGTCCAAAAATAGATTATGGAAGGTGTTGCTTTTGCGGATTGTGCGTGGACATCTGTCCTCCTGGTTCTTTGAGACTATCTCGAGACTATTTACATATCCACTTTGATCCGGGCACCTTCACTCTACTGGCAAAGGATGAAAAGACCGATAAAGAGCACTTTTTACCTGAAGAGAAGTACTCCATATTTCAGGCAAGTCTTGCTCATCGAAAGACAGATAATGAGGGATTTGTATCAGATTTGAAATACTCTCTGTTTGAACCAGAGCGTGTACCAATGCCTGAAGTTCCACCTGAAAAAAGAGTACTATCATTTATGGAACAGGTGCTTGGTTATTCACGGGAGGAGGCAAAAAAAGAAGCTCTAAGGTGTCTTGAGTGTAAGTTATGTGAGGATGCCTGTCCAGCTCATCTTAAAATCTCTGAGTATATCAAGGCGATTTACGAGGATAAACCTGATGAGTCTTTAAGGAAAATATTTGAAGATAATCCTATCCCCGCAATATGCGGAAGGATATGTATGGCTCATTGTGAGAAAGCTTGCTCTCTTGGAAAAAGAGGAGAGCCCGTAGCTATAAGGTGGCTTAAAAGATACGCTTCGGATATGGTTGAAGATTATAAGAAAGCACTTGGAGTTAAACCAGCTAAATCCACAGGTAAAAAAGTTGCCGTTATTGGTGCAGGGCCAGGTGGTTTATCAGTAGCTTACTTTTTAAGGTTGAAGGGACATGAGATTACTGTTTTTGATTCATTACCCGGAGGTGGTGGTATGATGCGAATAGGACCACCACTTTACCGCTTACCAATTGAAAGTATTGATAAAGATGTGAACTATATTGCTTCTTTAGGAGTTAAATTTAAATTCAATACCACGGTAGGCAAAGATATTTTATTTGAGGATATTTACAAAAATTATGATGCTATTTATCTGGGGATAGGTACAACTGTATCTCGCTCAACACGTGTTAAGAACTCTGACAAAGCTTATCCTGCTCTTTTGTTCCTTAAAGAAAATAAAATTGGTAAAGGGGTAAAGGTGGGCAGGGAAGTTATTGTTATTGGTGGAGGAAATGTAGCAATGGATGTTGCCAGAGAGGCTCTAAGATTGCAACATATCCAGTATCCAGGAGAAAAGGTGGTTACCAAAACAGTTTCCTTAGAGGACTGGGATATAATGCCGGCTACCAAAGAAGAAATTGAAGATGCAAAGGCAGAGGGAGTTCAATTTAATCCTGGATGGGGACCCAAGGAAATTAAGGTTGAAGATGGTAAGGTAAAAGGTCTTTTATGTATGAAAGTAAAATCAGTTTTTGATGAACAGGGAAGGTTCAACCCCACCTTTTATGAGGATAAGGAGATGTTTTTAGAAGGAGATATGGTTATTGAAGCTATCGGACAGGCACCAGACTTTTCTTTTATTCCAAAGGAACTATTTGATAAATTGGAGTTTACCCCTCGCAGGAAGGTAAAGGTTGATGAAAATGGAAAAACATCACTGCCAAAAGTCTTTGCCGGTGGTGATATTGTTAATCTCAATTTAGATGCTGTAACTGCCATCGCTGATGCCAAAAGAGCTGCTGAAGGAATAGATCTTTATTTAAAGGGAAAATTAAAATAAGGTAGTTATATTAGAGGAAGGTAGATAAATGCCGAGATTTAAAGCCCCTGAAGTTGCGGTACAACGCCTTTCCCTTTATCTAAGAACTTTAAAAAGTATTCCAGATGATCGTGTTCTTTCCTCCCAAAAATTTGCAGAACTGGTTGGAACTACTGATAATCAGATCAGAAAAGACCTATCTTATTTTGGATGGTTCGGAATACGGGGACAGGGATACAGGGTGGATAGACTAAAAGAGGAAATTACCCATATTCTTACCCTTAATAGAAAGTGGAGACTTGCCCTTGTCGGGGTTGGTAAATTGGGTTCTGCTCTTCTTATGTATCCTGGATTTAGAAAAGATAAGTTTCAAATTAAACTTGCCTTTGATAGTGATCCTGAAAAGATAGGCAAAACCATTGGAGGTATTGTAATTCAAGATGTAGAGAAAATTCCAGAACTTTTGCCTCTCAATAAGATAAAGGTGGGAATAATTACAACTCCTGCTGATGTGGCTCAGGATGTGGCAGATAAGCTTATAAGGGGAAAAGTTAAGGGTATTTTAAACTTTGCCCCAACTCATCTTGTTGTTCCAGGTAAGGTAAAACTTAAAAATATTGACCTATCCATTCCTCTTGAGATACTCTCTTTTTTTATAAGCCTGGAAAAGATAGCCGTCAGTTAAATCGTCTATCTCGTCCGTTTCGTCGATTTGGTCTATCTCGTCTGTTGGGTCATTGGGTCATTGGGTCCATTGCGTCTTTGCGTCTTTGCGCCTTTGCGTCTGTTTTGTCTAAAAGCAACG
>JAGGTG010000076.1 GCA_021163905.1 Candidatus Aerophobota bacterium | reverse complement strand
CGCTGCTCCCCCTTAAATAAGGAAAAGTCTAATACTTTCCTGTAAAATCAAGAATTTGACATCTTCTTTCCATTTATTATTTTTAAAACAATGCAGATAAAACTTGTTCATACCGCAGATATTCATCTTAAAAGAGAGGACCCTTTCCGCTTAAATATCCTTTCCTGGATAATTTCAAAAACCAAGGAGCTGGCTGATGGCCTTATTATAGCCGGTGATTTATTTGAAAACAACACAGAAGCCTCGTTTTTAAGAGGCAGTGTAAGAGAAATTTTTGAAAAAATACAAAATTTACCCATTTTTATTGTTCCAGGAAATCATGATTATGGCTCCTATTCCCCGGATACATTTTATGGAGAAAATGTAGTTGTTTTTAACAGCCCTGCTTTTCATATAATTCCTGGAGGAATGAGGATTATTGGCATTCCCTTTAAGCCAGGATCTGATTTTTCTACCCTCATTGAAAAAATAAAAATTAATCCCGATACTGATATTGTTATAACTCATGGCACTTTATACGATCGTGAATCTTCCAGGATTTATACTGAGCTTGGTGAAGATGCAAAATATATGCCAGTCTACAAATGGGATATAGAGAATAAAATGAGGTATCTTGCTCTTGGTCATTATCATTCCAGATTTATCCATCTCACTTACGGCAAAACACAGGTTGTGTATCCTGGTTCACCTGTTGCCACAAGTAAAAGAGCAACAGGGATGAGGTATCTTGCTCTTGGTCATTTTAAGAGATCAGAACCTGTCAGGATTGAAAGAATTCCTGTTGAGATCTCCCCTTACTGGAAAAAGATAGAATGGATGGTATTTCCCGGTAAAGAAGAAAAAGTGGTTAAAAAAATAGAAAAAGACATCCAGAAAGCAAGGGGAACCAAAACCATGCTTGATGGACATATTAAAGGATCTATAGCTATTAGCGAGATAGATTTTAGAGAAAAGATAAGAGAAATTGAACAAAAATATCAAAATGAATTTAAACTGTTAGAATTGCAAATTGAGGTAAGCTACTGGACTGATATTTTAAAAAATCCAACCATCGCCAGTTTTATTGAAAAACTGGAAAAGGTAAACCGCGATGATTCAGTTAAGCAAAGAGCTCTTGAGCTGACTTTATCCGCCCTGGAGAAGCTAAGAGCATGAGAATAAAAGAGGTGAATGTTAGAAAATACGGACCTGTAGATGATTTTCGTCTTATCTGTGATGACGTCCAGGTTATTTATGGCAGGAACGAAGCCGGCAAAACAGCTCTGGTTGATGCAATAACTACTGCACTTTTTCAAAAAAAGAGCGTTTTTCCTGGACAGGACCGCTTCAAAGAGGATAAATCCTTTCTGCTAAGCAAAAACGTAACTGTTATACTGGAGCACTCTGGAAAAAATTATTTCTTCCCGGGACCCTTGAAATTTGAGCAACTTATAAACCTGCCTCATTATCATCTTGCTGGACTTTTTATAATTAGAGCAGGGGATCTTTCTCTAAGAAAAGATAAAAAATGGGAGGATAGAGTAAAAGAATTTCTATCAGGTATCCCGGCGAACATAGAGAGAATAAAAGAAAAAATAGGAGAAGAGGTTGATCTTACCCCTTCTGGTGACTGGAGCGATCGTCAGCCCGCGAGAAAAAAAACAAAAATAAAGGAAAAAGAGGAAAGGGTAGAAGATCTTCTTCGGGCAATTGAGAAGTTAAAACTGATACGCCAGAAGGAAAAAATACTAAAAGATAAAACGGGAAGAAGGGATAATTTAAAGAGAAAACTTGAGGATATAAGGGCTTTAAAATCTTACAAACTACATAAAAGGATAAAAGATGCTTATCTAAACTGGCGACGTAATAAATCCTTTTTTCTTGACTATCAAAGATATCTAAATGATGACCTTGAGTTATGGCTGAAAAACGAGCGGGAAAAGGAATCATTTACCTCAAAAATAAATAGCTGTAAGTACGAAATAGAGGCTATACTCAAAGACCTTGAAACAATGGATGAGGAGAGTTTGCATCTGAAAAAAAACAGGGAAGATCTTTTAAATAAAAAAAGAATGATTACAGCATTTTCTATTGATAAGGACATGGCAGATGTTTTCTTTTCCCAAAGAAATATCTCAAATAAAACATCAAAACTTTTGCTCTACATTACACTTGGGGTAATCCTCTCGGTCATTGGAGGTATTCTTTTACTCCTGAGTAAAAGCTTTTCAGGATGGAGTCTGGTATATTTTGTTTCCCTAATAACAGGGATATACCTTTTAATTAATTCCTACTTTTTAAATAAACTTAAAATGAATTTAAAAAAGAAAAAAGAGGAAATCCTGGAAAAGGGTAAAAAAATATGGCCGGAGTGTGGATCTTTAAATGAAATTTTCACAAAGTGTAATAGTTTAGATCTGGAGATATCCAAAATTGAGAGCAAATTAGATTATATTGAAAGAAAAAAGGAGGAAAAACTTTTATCTTTGAAAAAGAAAAAAGAGGAGTTAAAATCTGTAGAAAAACAACTCCACTTTATAGATGAAAATATAAAAAAGCTGCGGGAAAAAACGGGTCTTTCATCTTTTTCGCAACTGGAAAAGAAGCTGGCAGAAAAAAGAGAGATTGAACTTGAGATAAAATCCCTGGAGAAAATTTTAGCAGACTCCACAGGAACTGATGATCTTCTTATCTGGGAAAGAGAAGCTGAAAAAGAGGTTCCTGAGCCAGATGTTGAAGAAGAGGATTTAAGGATTGAGGGAAAAATTGAGGAGGAACTTTCCCGTTTAAATGAAGAAATTCAAAGCTTAAAGGAAGAGATTGCCTCGTTTGTACAGGGAGAGCTGGGAAGACTTCAAATTAAAAAGATAACAGATATATGGACAGAACTTGAGGAGGTGGAAAGTACACTTCGTCACTGGTATCAGGATAGGGAGGCAGCCTTACTTGCCTGGGAAATCCTTGATAAAATTGGCCAGGATACGGAAAAGGTTCTTCTTGATACAATTATGGATGAAAAAAAAGGTGTAAGTTTTTACTTTAATTTAATCACCTCAGGTCGATATAAAAAGGTTAACTGGAGGAAAAACTCTCTGTATGTGGAGCATAGTGATGGTAAGATCTATCCTGTAGATGTTCTGAGCAGTGGAACTCAGGATCAGTTATTTTTCTCTTTAAGATTAGGTATTCTTAAAAGAGGACTTCCGGAGGGAACTTTCATCCTGCTTGATGATGCCTTTCTTACCTCAGATACCACCAGAAGGGAACAACAGGTAAGGGTTTGTTATCAGCTGGTAAAGGAGGGGTGGCAGATTTTTTATTTTACCGTAGATGAGGGATTGCGGGATCTTTTTTGCAGGATATGCAAGATAAAACCCGTGATCTTATAAAACTTTACAGGTGGGGAAATAAAATGAAAACATTTTTAGCTTTTTTAATGGCATTATTTATTATCCTCACCTTTATGGGTGAAAAAACAGAAGCTAAATTTATCAGTGAAACAAAATTTATGATGGATACAACGGTCAGCATAACCGTTGATGGATCCCATCAGGATATACAGAAAGCATTTTCAGCAATTGAAAAGATAAATTTTTTAATGAATGATTATATTCCCTCAACTGAGATAAGTGTACTAAATAGAAAAGGAACGAATAAACTCTCCTGTGATACCAGGCAGGTTATCCTTAAGGCGATTCACTTTTCCAAAATTACCAGAGGAGCCTTTGACATCACCGTTGGACCACTGGTGAGACTATGGCAGAGAATGGGAAGAGAAAAAAGATTGCCAACTTCAAATGAGCTAAACAGGGCACTTTCTCTGGTTGGTTATAAAAATATCAAGATCAGTGGTGACACAGTTAAATTACTTAAAAAAGGAATGATGTTAGATCTTGGAGGAATAGCTAAAGGATATGCTGTGGATAAGGCTATAGAGGTTTTAAGGGAAAGAGGTGTAAAAAATGCACTGGTAAATGCAGGTGGAGATATGTACTGTCTTGGAGAAGGTCCAAGTGGAAAATGGAGGGTTGGAATTCAACATCCCCGGAATTTGAGAAAAATTGTTGGAATAATAAGTGTAGCTAACAGAGGAGTTGCTACTTCAGGCGATTACTACAGATACCATGTTATTAATGGGAAAAGATTTGGACACATAATAAATCCCGCCACTGGATGGACGGTACAGGATACCCCTATGTCCGTAACTATTATTGCTCCCAATGCCACAACTGCCGATGCTCTTGCCACCGGTGTCTTTGTTCTTGGTCCGGTAAAGGGATTGGAACTTATAAATTCTCTTCCTAAAGTGGAGGGAATGATAATAAGTAAAGGTATGAAAATAGTAACTTCCAGTGGGTGGGGGAAATACGAGGTTAAAAGATTTTATTGACTAAGAAGAAGGTTAATCTATAATACTACCATGGAAACTACAAGATCAAGATGGATTCCAAGAAAAAACTGGGATGAGGAAAAATGTGAGTTTCTTTCTCGCAAATGGAAGCTCTCTCCTATCTTAGTTAAACTTCTCCTTAACAGAAATATAGATGAGGACCAACTTGATAGCTATCTTAACCCTTCTTTTGATAAGCTACATGATCCTTTCTTGATGCATGATATGGAAAAAGCAGTTAATCGAATCCTTCTTTCAGTAAATCGCAGAGAAAAAATACTCATATACGGTGATTACGATGTAGATGGAATCACAGCAACAAGCTTACTCTTAAAATTTATGAGAGACATAAAAGTTCCCTCCTATTACTACATCCCTCATCGGGAGAATGAAGGTTACGGTCTTAACCAGGATGCTATAAAGAAAGCTCATCGCAAAGGCATAAAACTCATCATAACCTGTGATTGCGGAGTGTCCTCACTGAAAGAGGTAAAATTTGCCCGTTCTCTTGGTATGGAGGTGGTGGTTACCGACCATCATCAAGTTGAGAATCCTATCCCTCCTGATTTTACTGTCCTGAATCCACATAAACCAGCTTGCAGTTACCCATTTAAGGAACTTGCCGGTGTAGGGGTAGCATTTAAGTTATGTCAGGCTATTGCTAAAAAGATAAATTTTCCAGAGGAAAAGTTAAAAAGCTACCTTGACCTTGTAGCTCTGGGAACTCTTGCTGACCTTGTCCTGCTTAAAGACGAAAATAGAGTCCTGGTTAAATTAGGACTTGAAAGGCTTCCCTCCAGTACAACACCCCTTGGTCTTCGAGCTCTTATAAGTACAGCAGGCCTCTCGGGCAGGAAAATAGGAGAAAGGGAGGCAGGATATATTATTGCTCCCAGGCTTAATGCCTGTGGACGTCTTTCAGTTGCCAGAACAGCTGTAAAACTGATGCTAACTGAAACATCAAAGGAGGCTTTTTTTCTTGCCCGTAAGTTAGACAGGGAAAATTCCCGGCGGCAGAGTATGGAAAAAAAAATGTGTGAGGAAGCTGAAAAAAATCTCCCCGAGAGAATAAAATCCGTTTTAGTGGTAGCCAATAAAAACTGGCATCCAGGGGTAGTTGGATTAGTTGCATCTTACATAAAGGATAAATACTACAGACCAACTGTTGTATTTTCCATTAATGAAGAGAGTGCTCGGGGTTCTGCCAGAAGTATTCCCGGTTTCTCCATATTTGAAGCACTGAATCAATGTAAACACCTTCTTACCAGTTTCGGTGGACATAAGATGGCTGCTGGAGTGGTTTTACCGACAAAAAATATTAAAAAATTAGAGGAGGAACTTAACTTAATTGCCGATAAAAAACTCACACCTTCGGATTTTATCCCCTCAAAATTCTTTGATTTTGAACTTGATCCCGATCTTTTAACTGAGGAGCTTGTGGAAAATCTTAAAGTTCTCTCACCATTTGGCCCGGGAAATCCTGCTCCTCTTTTTTTAAGCAAAAATTTAAAGATAATCTCACATCAGACAATTAACAGAGGAATTAAACTCATGCTTACAGGAACTAAAGAAAAAAAGAAATTTGAGGCACTTTTATTTAACCCTGCATTTTTTAACGGTAGCCAGTATGAAAAAGATAAAATCTTTCCTGGAAACAAAATAGATGCCCTTTACTTCCCCACATTAAACCTCTGGCAGGGAAAACGTAGTATTCAGCTTGAGATAAAGGACCTATCCATACCCGAATAATACAAGGAGGACACATTATGGTTATAAACTTAGAAGAAAAGATAAGAAGTATAAAGGACTTTCCAAAAAAAGGGGTAATATTCAGAGATATTACTCCCCTTCTACAAGATGCAAGATCCTTTAGAGAAGCTATCAAAATTATAGCAGAACACTACAAAGATAGGAAAATTGATTACGTTGTTGCCCCTGAGTCCAGAGGTTTCATACTTGGGGCTGCTCTTGCCTACGAGATGAAAATAGGTTTTATCCCTGTTAGAAAACCGGGTAAGCTCCCCTATGAGGTTGAGAGAGTTAGCTACAGTCTTGAATACGGAGAAGATGCGGTTGAGATTCATAAAGATGCTATAAAAAAGGGTAATAAAGTTCTGGTATTTGACGATGTTATAGCTACAGGAGGAACAGCCAAAGCTACCTGTGAGTTAGTGGAAAAACTCGGTGGTAAGATTGTAGGAGTATGTTTTTTAATAGAATTGACCGAGCTTAAGGGAAAAGAAAAACTGGCAGGATATGAGGTTTTTTCTATAATAAAGTATTAATTATAAGAGAAGGTAGTTTTTCTCAAAATGAAGTTAAAAAGGTGTTAAAATGTTCCTGCAAAAAATTGTTGTTGGAAACCTATTTGCCAACTGTTACATTGTAGCTGAGAGAAAAGGTGGAAAGGGAATAGTTATAGATCCCGGAGATGAGGGAGAAAAAATAATTGACATTGTAAATACAAATAAGCTGCAAATAATCTATATAATTGCCACACATGCCCACATAGACCATATAGGAGATGTGGAGGTTGTTCAGCAGACTACCGGTGCTAAGTTCTTACTTCACTCTCAGGATTCTCCCTTTTTAAAAGATCCCCGATTAAATCTATCATCAATGACAGAAAAACCTCGTATTTTCCCTTCTCCTCAGATGTTGCTCAACGATGGAGAAATTTTGAGGGTGGGAGAGATTGAAATAAAAATTTTACATACCCCGGGCCACACTCCCGGGAGCATTTGCCTGAAGATAAACGAATGCGTATTTACCGGGGATACTTTATTTGCTGGCGGAGTGGGTAGAACAGATCTTTCTGGTGGAAACCTTAAACAGCTCCAGAAATCAATAGCTGAGAAGCTTTTAAATCTACCTCCGGATACCCAAATTTTCCCCGGACATGGTCCGGAAAGTACAATAGGTAAAGAAAAAAGAGAAAATCAATTTATCAGGATATGAGTTCCAACCTTAAAGGTAAAAATATTGTTCTTGGTATAACAGGAAGTATAGCTGCCTACAAAGCAGCAGAGATTGTAAGATTGCTAAAAGAAAGGGGAGCTTTTGTTTATCCTGTTATGACAAAATGTGCAACTTTTTTTGTTCATCCTACAACCTTTCAAACTTTATCACAGCAAAAAGTAGGTATTGATCTTTTCGAAAAAGATGACATTTCTTTAAAACATATATCTTTATCGGAACTTGCCGATATTATCCTTATCGCTCCTGCCACTGCCAATATTATTGGAAAAATAGCATCCGGTATAGCAGATGATCTCATTACCACCACAGTTATGGCTGCACGATCCCCTGTTGTAATAGCTCCCGCGATGAACGAAAGAATGTATCACAACAGTATCGTTAAAGAAAATATATCCAGGTTAAAATCTCTTGGCTATAAGTTTATTGGACCTGAGGTTGGCAGATTAGCATCCGGGGCTAAAGGAGAGGGAAGAATGGTAAGTCCTCGGTTAATCGTTGACTCTCTGGAAAAGATTTTTACATCCAGAAAAGATCTCGAGGGAAAATCATTTATTGTAACTGCAGGTCCAACAAGAGAACCACTTGATTATGTTAGATTCATCAGTAATCGTTCATCAGGAAAGATGGGTTTTGCTATTGCAGAGGAGGCAAGAGATCGAGGAGCAAAAATTATCCTTATAAGTGGACCCACATTAATTTCTCCTCCCGAAGGGGTAGAATTTTATTCTGTTGAAACAGCAAAAGATATGATGGAAAAAGTAAAGGAGTGGTTTGAAAAAGTAGATGGATTGATAATGGCATCAGCTGTTTCTGATTTTCGCCCTGTCGAGGTTAAAAAAGGGAAGATAAAAAAAGCTGATAAGGATAAAATAGTTGTCAAGATGGTTAAAAACCCCGATATTCTTGAAGAAATGGGAAAGGTAAAGGGAGAAAAGATACTCGTTGGTTTTTGCGCTGAAACCGAAGACATTGTGAGATATGCAAAAGAAAAACTCATCCGTAAAAACCTTGATTTTATCGTTGCCAATAACATAAGCTTCCCTGGAGCAGGCTTTGGTACTGATACCAATCAGGTTGTTATTCTGGATCGCCAGGGGAGGATAGAATCCTTACCTATTATGAGTAAACGTGAGGTAGCAAGTAAAATATGGGACCGAGTAAAAGAACTATTAAACAGAAAAAAAACCTCTTAATTGCTATCCTCTTTCCGGTGGTATTTGGAGCATTAATATTAACTCCAGCAGGTGGGAAGAGTGATTCTCTGAAAACTATAGAGCTTATTAAAGTAGAAGGAACCATCTCCCCTGCTACAGTGGAATATCTAAAAAAAGCCTTCAATTATGCGGCAAAAGTCAAAGTTTACTGTATTCTTATCCAGATTGACACTCCCGGTGGTCTTGATAGCTCCATGCGGGAGATCGTTAAATTAATAATGAACAGCCAGATTCCTGTTATAGTTTATGTTGCCCCTAAAGGGGCAAGAGCAGCCTCAGCTGGTGTATTTGTTGCACTTTCCTCAAATATTCTCGCAATGGCACCGGGAACCAACATAGGTGCAGCACATCCTGTTTCACTTATGGGGGGCGGTATGAGTAAAACAATGGAGGAAAAGGTTGTAAATGATGCGGCGGCTTATATAAGATCCATTGCTGAGAAAAGGAAACGTAATGTTAAATGGGCAGAAAAAGCTGTAAGAGAAAGTGTCTCTGTCACAGCAGAGGAAGCAGTTAAAATTGGTGTAGCTGATCTTATAGCTGAGGATCAAAACGAACTTTTACATAAAATCAATGGCAGGAAAATTACCATTGATGAGAAAAGGATTATCCTCAATACAAAAGGAGTGGTAATTGAGCCCTACCAGCCTAATTTTAAGGATAAGTTTCTTCAGCATCTTGCCGATCCCAATTTAGCCTATATACTTTTGATGATAGGAATATGGGGTCTTATTCTGGAGTTCTTTCACCCCGGGATTCTTCTACCCGGAATAGCTGGGGCAATATGTCTTATCCTTTCTTTCTTTGCTCTTCAAATTCTCTCCTTTAATTTAACGGGTCTTCTTTTAATCCTGCTTGCGGTGATTTTATTTATACTTGAGATAAAGATAACCTCATATGGAGCTCTTACTATTGGCGGAATTATAGCTCTTACTATTGGTTCTTTAATGTTAATAGAACCATCGGCAATTTATCTCAGAATTGGCTGGGAATACATAATTGCTGGTGTAGGAATAACTGCTGCTCTTTTTATCTTTGTTATCTCCTATACTATAAGAGCCCAGCTTAAACCACCGGTTACTGGAGAGGAAGGGCTAATTGGTCTTGTGGGAGTTGCAAAAACTGACTTAAATCCAACAGGAAAAGTTCATGTCCATGGGGAACTGTGGAATGCTGTAAATATTTTTCCTGATAAAGCTATTAAAAAAGGTGAGGAGGTAAAGATAGTAAAGGTTGAAGGGATGAAATTAATGGTAAAGAAAAAGGAGGATTAAAAATGGGAGTAATAATATTTCTGGCCATTGTGGTTATTATAATTCTTCTTGCCTCCATCAGGGTTGTTACTGAATATGAACGGGGAGTCATATTTAGATTGGGAAGGCTTATAGGTGCCAAAGGTCCAGGACTTTTCTTCTTAATACCAATAGTTGACAGAATGGTTAAGGTAAGTCTTAGAACAATGAATTTTGATGTTCAACCACAGGAGGTTATTACCAAGGATAATGTTCCTGTTAAAGTTAATGCTGTTGTTTATTTCAGAGTCATAGATCCTGCCAAATCAGTTGTAGAAGTGGAAAATTACCGTTTCGCCACCCTGCAAATTGCCCAGACCACTCTAAGGGGAGTTGTTGGGGAAGCTGAGCTGGATGAGCTTTTGTCTGAGAGAGAAAAACTAAATGCACGACTCCAGACTATTATAGATGAGCAAACCGATCCATGGGGGATAAAGGTATCAACTGTGGAGATAAAGGAAATTGAAATTCCCGATTCAATGAAAAGGGCTATGGCAAGACAGGCAGAGGTTGAAAGGGAAAGAAGAGCTAAAGTTATCAATGCTCAGGGTGAATATCAGGCTGCTGAAAAGTTGTCCCAGGCTGCTCAAATATTAGGAAAGTATCCTCAGGCAATTCAATTAAGATACCTGCAGACTCTCTCGGAAATAGCAACCGAACAAAACTCAACTATAGTCTTTCCTTTACCAATTGATATTCTGCGGGCTTTTGGTAACCTTATCTCCCAGGGTAAAACCACTAAAGGTGAGTAAAATTTAAGTTAAAGTGAAAATAACTTTAATTATACTTTTACTGGTAGCTATTTTCGGTATCCCGGGGTCTCATTATAAAATAAGAACCTCTCTTCCTCCGTACAGGGCAAAAATAGCTATTCCTGTTTTTGTAAACAGGTCCTTTAAAGAAAATCTCGGGGATATTTTAACCGGTGAGGTTATTGACCAGTTTATGCTACGAACAAGATTTCAGATAGTTCCAGAAGATGAAGCAGATTTTATTCTGAGGGGAAAAGTGCTCAATTATACAAAGCAGTTAACATCAGTAGAATTTTCTGAAGCAGGTGAGTATAGAATTGAGGTTGAGGTTGAGGCAAGTTTGTATAAAAGAAAAAATAAGTTATGGAGAAAAACAATTACGGAGAGTAAAGTATACTACAGTTCCTCGCAAAATGAACAGAAAGCTATAGAAGATGTTTGTCAAAAAATAGGAGAGGACCTGGTGAATCTAACCATAAAAGGATGGAAGAAATGATGAGGATAGTATATACAAAGCCAAAATCCATGAAAGATGTTCCAACTCATTATTGCCCTGGATGTGGGCATGGAATTATCCATCGACTTATCTGTGAGATAGTGGATGAACTTGGAATCAGGGAAGATTTAATAGGTATATGTCCGGTAGGTTGTTCGGTGGTAGCTTATAATTACTTTGATTTTGATATGATTGAGGTAGCCCATGGTAGAGCACCTGCGGTAGCTACCGGGGTGAAAAGGTCAAGACCCGATAAAGTTGTATTTACCTATCAGGGAGATGGGGACCTTGCATCTATAGGGATGGCAGAGATAATCCATGCTGCCGCAAGAGGTGAGGCCTTCACTGTAGTTTTTGTAAATAATGCTATTTACGGAATGACAGGGGGACAGATGGCTCCTACTACTCTCCTTGGACAGAAGACCACAACTACTCCTTTTGGGAGAGACCATAAAATGGAGGGCTACCCTATTAAAATTCCAGAACTTTTATCCTCCCTTCCTGGAGCCTGGTATCTGGAAAGGGTGGCTGTAAACTCTCCTGGAAATATAAGAAAGACTAAAAAAGCTATAAAAAAAGCATTCCTAACTCAAATTGAAAAAAATAAATTCTCTCTTGTTGAAGTTCTATCTCCCTGCCCCACTTCCTGGAGACTATCACCTGTTGATGCTATCAAATGGATGGAGGAGCAGATGATACCTTATTATGGCCTGGGGACAATAAAGGACGAGGGGATCCAGGTTGTCAGAGAGAAGTAATATAATAAAATAAATATAAAAGACGGGGATGTAGCTCAGCTGGGAGAGCGCTTGCCTCGCATGCAAGAGGTCGGGGGT
>JAGGTG010000236.1 GCA_021163905.1 Candidatus Aerophobota bacterium | reverse complement strand
AAACTAGCCGGAATACCCCATCGATTTAAAAGTGTCACCTAAATTGATCCATTGGAATTTTAAAGAAAGCTTTAATTTTGTACTGGACTGGATTTAGCTGGTTGGCTAAAATACCGGGGAGGTATCAATATGAAAACTCATCAATAAAATTTAATGCCCAATTGGATAATTTCTCTGCATCTTCAGGATCCTTAGCCTCACCTATTATTCGCACAACAGGTTCTGTTCCTGATTTTCTCATATGAACCCATCCTTCATTAAACCAGATCTTTACACCATCAGTGAAATCAACCCTATTTGAACTAAATTTCTTTAATAAATCTTCTCTTAATTTATCCAGGTTAACTTTATAGCTTTTCACCTTGTTTTTAAACCTGTAGTATCTTGGTAGTTTATCAACAATCGATGAGATAGACTCTTTTTCCTCAGCCATATAATTTAGCAAAAGTGCAAGTGCCATAACGCCATCTCTGGCATAGTTAATTAAAGGAAAAATAACACCGCCATTTCCCTCTCCCCCTATTACTGCTCCGCAATCCATCATACAGCGAGATACGTATATATCTCCGACTCTAGTTCGTTTAACCGGGCAGTTGAACTGCTCTGCTATATCATCTATCATCTGAGAGGTACATACATTAGTCACTACCAGACCAGGGGATTTTTGAAGCACAAATTTTGTGACCAATGCTAAAGTGTATTCCTCGGAAATTGCCCTTCCTCCTTCCACAACCAAAGCTAACCTATCTGCGTCAATATCATGGGCAAAACCTATATCAGCCTCATAATCCTTTACCGCCCTACATAACTGCTGAAGATTATCAGGAATGGGTTCCGGAAGATGAGGAAAATAACCGCTGATATTGCAGTTAATTTTAAAAGTCTTGCATCCAAGTCTCTCAAGCAGAACAGGACTTATAACAGATCCTGCACCATTACAGGCATCAATAACTACTTTAAAATTCTTACCCTTTATTTTATCAACATCCACCAATTCCATAATTCTATCAATGTGATACTCAACAGCAGTATCATCCCTGTAAACCTTACCAATTCCATTCCATCTGGACCATTTAATTCTCCTTTCCCTATACACCTTCACCAGCTCCTCACCTTCCTCCGGGAAGAGAAAAAGACCATCACTGCGCACAAACTTCAGTGCATTCCACTCTGCAGGATTATGACTTCCGGTTATAACCACACCTCCATTTGCCCCACTTTTCCTCACCATAAGCTGTACAGAGGGAGTGGGGCATATACCAAGGTCAATGACCTCACATCCTGTTGATAAGAGAGCACTGATAACCGCATATTTAAACATCTCATTAGAGGTACGCGTATCATAACCAACTAAAATTTTCCCTTTTCTTATTTCACCAAAAGCAGCAGCTAATCCTACCACTACCTCAGGTACAAGGCCTTCTCCCACTATCCCTCTAACACCTGAGGCACTTATAATGAGGAAACTATTCTTTTCTATCACCTCTTATCCTCTCCCAGGCTTTCTCAGCTGCCACTTTTTCTGCTTTTTTCTTACTATAACCCCATCCTTCTCCCACTGTTTTGCCATTAATTTTAACCTTAACCCAGAACATCTTTTTATGATTGGGACCTTTTTCCTTAACCAGCTGGTATTTAGGGAGTTTTTTATACACCGATTGAGTGTATTCCTGCAGCAAGGACTTAAAGTCCTTCACCCCGCTTAAAATATCTTTTCCCTCTATAAACGAACTGATAATAAATTTTCTGGCAGCTTTTAACCCCCTATCAAGATAAATTGATGCAATCACCGCCTCATAAGCATCAGCCAATATAGCATCTTGATTTTTTATTTCCTCCTGATCCTTGCCAACTAAAAGATAATCACCCAGATTTATTTCACGTGCCTGCTGGGCCAGATTTTCCTCTGAGACAATTGCACTTCTCAGTCGGGAAAGATCACCCTCATCCAGCTCAGGATACTTTTTAAAAAGATAATCAGCTATAACTAATTCCAAAACAGCATCACCGAGAAATTCCATTCTCTCATTATTACCAACATCCTCCTCTCCCACTGAATTAGCATAGGATGAATGGATAAGAGCTTTATTTAAAAGCTTTATATCCTTCCATTCCACTCCCACTATAGCTTGAAATTTTCTTAAATTTTCAATTCGAGAAATTGAAAGTTCCATTTACATCTTGTCCTATCACAGTTCAATTAAAGAGTATTTTTATCTCTCATTCAAATCTTTTAATTACGATCGTCGCATTATGCCCTCCAAAACCCATTGAATTCGACATGGCAACCCTTACATCAATTTCTCTCGCTTCATTTGGAACATAATCAAGATCGCAATCAGGATCAGGAAACTCATAATTAATGGTAGGAGGAACTCTTTTTCTCTGGATAGCGAGAATACAGGCAATAGCCTCTACTCCACCTGTAGCTCCAAGTAAATGACCAGTCATAGATTTTGTAGAACTAACGGGAATCTCATAGGCTCTATCTTTAAAAAGATCCTTAATTGATTTGGTCTCCACCCTGTCATTTAAAGGAGTGGATGTTCCATGAGCATTTATATAGTCTATATCCTGCAGGTTAACCTTAGCATCTTTAAGAGCATTCTCCATTGCTATTCGAATTCCCCTTCCATCTGCAACTGGTTGAGTAATGTGATAGGCATCACTACTCATACCAAATCCTATTACCTCCGCCCATATATTGGCCCCTCTTTTTCTCGCAAATTCCAGTTCTTCAAGAATCAGGATGCCTGCTCCCTCTCCAATGACAAAACCATCTCTTTCCCTATCAAATGGACGGGAAGCTCTCTCAGGCTCATCATTTCTGATTGACAAAGCTCTCATCGCACAGAACCCGGCAAGTCCTAACGGCGTAATAGCTGCCTCAGCTCCCCCTGCCACCATAGCATCAGCTTCCCCTCTCTGGATCATCCTGAAAGCCTCTCCTATAGCATGTGTTCCTGTAGCACAGGCTGTAGAAATTGATAAGTTAGGACCTCTAAATCCGTATTTTATAGCAATATAAGCAGAAGCTATATTGGTAATTAACATGGGGACCAGAAAAGGGCTCACTCTCTGGGGACCTTTCTCCATAAGAACAGCTTTTTCTCTCTCCACAGTTTGTAATCCTCCTACACCTGATCCAACAAGAACCCCTATTTTCTCTGAATTTTTAGAATTAACATTTAATCCAGCTTGCTCAATAGCTTCCATTGCAGCAATCATTCCAAACTGGGTAAATCTATCCATTCTTCTTATATCTTTTGGAGAAAGATAATCCCCTACATTTAAATTAGTTATCTCTCCACCTATTCTGGATTTATAAGAAGAGGTATCAAAACGGGTTATTTTCTTAATTCCATTTTTCCCGCTAAATATACCTTCTTCAAATTCCTTTACCCCTATACCAATTGGACTTACCACCCCCATTCCCGTTACAACGACACGTCTTCCCATCATTTTTATCAACTATTATTATTCTTTTAGATGCTCCTCTATATAATCAACCACCTTCTGCACAGTTGTTAATTTTTCCGCTTCCTCATCGGATATCTCAAGATCAAATGTTTCCTCAAGAGCCATAACAAGCTCCACAGTGTCAAGAGAATCTGCCCCCAGATCATCTATAAATTTAGCCTCGGGGGTAATTTGTGATTCATCAACACCAAGCTGTTCACTGGTGATTTCTTTTACCTTTTTTAAAATCTCATCTCTGGTCATAACTTTTCCCTCCTTATTATACCCACATAATTTTTAATTATTTTTAATGAGACTTCTGAAAACTGTACCTTATAGAAATTCCCCTTTAACTTCCAGTTACATACTAAGTCCACCATCCACTCTAATTATCTCACCTGTAATGTAAGATGCCTCATCCGATGCCAAATAAGCTACAAGTGAGGCCACCTCCTCTGGCCTACCCACTCTACCCAGCGGAATCTGTGAGAGAAGCATGTCAGCCTTTCCTTTTTCAATTAAACTTTTTGTCATTCCCGTTTGAATAAAACCGGGTGCTATCGCATTAACCGTAATCCCTCTTTTTGCGAACTCTCTTGCTGCCACCTTGGTAAGAGCTATTAAACCACCTTTTGAAGCTGCGTAATTTGCCTGTCCCTCATTACCCCGCAACCCGATTATCGAGGAAATATTGATAATCCTCCCTTTGCGCTGTTTTAGCATGAATGGGGAAACCACCTTTATACAGTTAAAAGCACCTTTAAGATTTACCTGTATTACCTTATCCCAGTCCTCCTCCTTCATCCTGATAATCAACCTGTCACGGGTGATACCAGCGTTGTTGACCAATATATCAATATGGTTAAATTTGTCAATTACCTGACCCACAGCATTTTTTACCTGAGAAAAGGAACCAATATCCACTTTAATCCCAACAGCTTTTCCCCCTTCATTTTTTATTTCATCAACAGTTTTTTCTATAAGATCCTCTACAATATCAAATACAACTATCTTTGCACCATCTCTGGATAATCTTTGACAGATAGCCTTACCAATTCCCTGTGCTCCTCCTGTAATTATGGCAACTTTATCCCTTAGATTCATAGGTCCTCTCCAGATAATCTATAATCTCCTGCATATCCCTGGGAAGGTTAACTTCAAACTCCATCCACTCTTTTCTTTTAGGGTGAAAAAACCCCAGAAATTTAGCGTGTAGCATAGCACGCTTAACTGGAAGAGGGAAATCCTTTCCCATCTTTCCTCCATACAACCTATCGCCAAGCAGGAAACAGTTCAATGTTCTAAGATGAACACGTATCTGATGAGTTCTCCCGGTTAAAGGAAAAAGCTCAAGTAAACTCCACCTATCCCAGGATTTTAAAATCCTGTATTTAGTTACAGCATCTCTTGCCTGCTTTCCATTTTCCATCATTTTAATTCCTTTAACAGGGTTTCTCCCTATTCTTACATCAATAACTCCCTCCCGTGATCGGGGAATGCCTCTTACCAAAGCCAGGTATCTTTTTTTCACCTCTCTTTTTTTAAATTGCATAGATAATGCCAGATGAACTGTATCATCCTTTGCTACGAGCATTAGTCCAGATGTATCTTTATCAAGACGATGAACAATCCCTGGACGCAAAGGTCCTCCTATTTGAGAAAGATTGGGTGAATGGAATAAAAGAAAATTTACCAGCGTCCCCCTCTGCTCAGAAAAATTAGGATGAACCACCATCATGGGGGGTTTATTAACTACAAGAATAAACTCATCCTCCCACACCACATCTACCGGGAGCCTTTCGGGTAAAATAGATATTTTTTGCTCAGTTGGGATGATAACTTTAACTTTATCCCCCTCTTTTAGTATGTGTGATGATTTTTCCTTTATTTCATTTACAGTAACATTTCCCTTAAGGATAAGTTTCTGGATAAAATTTCGGGATAAGTTAGAAAATTTCTCTTTAAGAAAAATATCCAAACGTTTACCCCTGTTTTTCTCATCTACTACCAGGAAAAACTGGTTTTTATCCATTAAAATATAAAATTAAGAGGTAAGATTCTCTACAACCCTCCAGCATCTCTCGCAAAGAGTTGGATGAAGTTTATTTTCACCAACTCTCGGGCTATAGTTCCAGCATCTTTCACACTTTCTCCCTGTTGCTCTTTGTACCTTTACTTCCAGCCCGGGGGCATTCTCCAGATCAAGCTGGGAAACTATAAATATCTCTTTTAACTCTGCCAGCTTCATCTCGTTTAAAATCGATAGGATTGCAGGAGGAGCTTTAATAATTAATCTTGCCTCAAGGGAAGAAGAGATTTTACCAGACTGGCGGGCTTCTTCCATTCTTTTTAAAACAACATCCCTAACCTCCAGGATCCTTTTCCACTTTTCCTCAAGTTCAGCATCAATTAATTTCGGATCTACCTCAGGCCATAAAGAAAAAAAGATGCTCTTCTCATTGTTAGCTTCTATATCCCTTATATATCCCCATACCTCCTCAGCTGTAAAGGAGAGAATAGGACTTACAAGTTTTGATAGATTAACTAATAAGGAAAAAAGAACTGTTTGTGCTGCACGGCGATCAGAAGAAGTAGATGGAAAGGTGTAAAGTCTATCTTTTAAAATATCAAAGTAAAAGGCACTCAAGGTGTTGTTGGTAAAACCATGGATCTGTTGAACAGCCTCATGAAATCTAAAATCCTCGTAGCAACGGGTAACTTCCTCAATTAGTCTTTGAAGTCTGGATAATATCCACCTGTCAACACTTCGAAGTTTTTCATATTCAACTTTATCCTTAGATGCAGAAAAATCAAACAAATTTCCAAGAATAAACCGATAGGAATTCCTTATTCTGCGGTAAACCTCTATTGTATAATCTATTATCTGCGATGAAATACGAACGTCCTCGCCATAGTCCTCAAGAGCTGTCCAGAGTCTTAAAATTTCTGCACCATATTTTTTCACAATCTGCTGGGGATCAATAACATTGCCAACAGACTTGGACATTTTTTTACCTTTTGCATCCACAATAAAACCATGTGTAAGGACCTTTCTGTAAGGAGGTCTGTCTTTCAAAGCCATTGAGGTTAAAAGAGATGTTTGAAACCACCCTCTGTGTTGATCTGATCCTTCCAGGTAAAGATCAGCAGGATCTCTTAATTCATTTTCCTTCGCCACAACTGCCTCATGGGAAATACCTGACTCAAACCACACATCAACAATATCTTTTTCCTTCTCAAATTCATCACCTCCACAGAAGGGGCATCTAAATCCTGACGGTAAAAAGGATCTCACTTCCTTTTCAAACCATACATCCGAGCCTTCTTTTAAAACCTCCTGTTTTACCAAATCTACTATTTGCCTGTTGATAATCGGCCTTTTACACCTCCTACAGTAAACAACCGGAATTCCAACTCCCCAGTATCTTTGACGAGATAAACACCAATCCGGTCTTTCTTTAAGCATACTTTCCATTCTAATACGAGAACGAGAAGGTATCCAATCCACCCTGGATTGCACTGAATTTATCGCCCTTTCTCTCAAATCATGTTTATCAACTATTAAAAACCACTGGGGGGTTGCTCTAAAAATAACCGGTTTCCCGCATCTCCAGCAATGGGGATAGGAATGTTGTAATTTTTCCCTGTAGAACAACATCCCCCTTTCCTCAAGATTTTTCTCAATTAAACTATTAGCTTCAAAAACAGGTATTCCCTCAAATTCTTTTACCTCCCCGGTAAATCTTCCCTCATCGTCAACCGGTGAGAAGATAGGAAGGTTATTTTTAATTCCAAGGAAATAATCTTCCTCTCCATGTCCTGGAGCAATATGAACACAGCCTGTTCCTTCCTCCGTATTTACAAAATCGGCAAGTAATATTTCTCCTTCCTCTTTAGAAAAAGGTCTCAGGTATTTTATCCCTCTTAGCTTTTTACCCTGAATAGAGGATAGCTCTTTGCCTTTTTTATTTTTCTTACTCTCAATGTTATTCACGCAAGATTTAGCCACAAGTATTACCTCACCCTCAAGTTCAACAAACACATACTCAATTTCGGGATGAACTGCTACTGCTAAATTGGCAGGGAGAGTCCAGGGAGTGGTAGTCCAGATGAGAATATAAACAGGAAGATCCAGGGAAATAGGTAAGGTATCTAATTTTACAGGAAATTTAACGTATATAGAAGGAGATTCTTTAATTTTATATTCTATCTCCGCCTCAGCAAGAGCTGTCTGGCAATTAAAACACCAATAGATGGGTTTTAAACGACGATGGATATAACCCTCTTCTGCAAGAACACCAAAGTATCCAACAATTTCACTTTCATATTCTCTGTTCATTGTGAGGTAAGGTCTTTCCCATCTTCCAAATACCCCCAATCTTTTAAATTCTTCTCTTTGCCTTTTAACAAAGCTAAAAGCATACTCCCGAGCTTTCTTCCTGAACTCGACACAGGATATATCCTGCTTTCTAACTCCAAGTTCCCTGAATAACTGATGTTCAACTGGAAGTCCATGACAATCCCAACCTGGAATAAAAGGAGCGTCATATCCCTTCAATGTTTTATATTTAACTATTATATCTTTTAAAATCTTGTTAAAGGCCTGGCCCAGATGAATATCCCCGTTGGCATAGGGGGGACCATCATGGAGCACAAACTTTGGGGAACTCTTTTTTCTTTCCCTTATTCTCTCATAAATTTTCTCTTTCTCCCAGAACTGTAGTATCACAGGTTCTCTTTGAGGAAGATTAGCCCTCATAGGAAATTTTGTTTGTGGAAGATTAAGTGTTTTACTGTAGTCCATTTTACCTCTCTTAAATTACTTTCATCTTATATTCTCAATTACCTTTTCCACCAATCTTGTAATTCGTGGTTCAGCCTGAGTGGCTATCTTGATTACCTTTTCAGAATCTACCGGCTCCAGCCTATCCGGGATACACATATCGGTGATACAACTTATACCCAAGACCCTCAAACCACTGTGTTTTGCCACTATTACCTCTGGAACAGTGGACATACCCACCGCATCTGCCCCTATAAGATTAAAAAACCTGTACTCAGCTCTTGTTTCAAAACTTGGTCCAACAACACCTATATATACTCCCCGGTGACATCTAATTCCCTCTTTCAGCGCTATTTTCTCGGTTAATTCTATCAACTCATTGTCATAAGGTTCAGACATATCGGGAAATCTTGGTCCTAAAGTGTCATCATTGGGGCCTATTAAAGGATTTGTTCCGGTAAAATTGATATGATCTGTTATAATCATTATGTCACCCGGTTTAAAATTCCTGTTTAATCCTCCAGCTGCGTTGGATTCAATTAAAATCTCAACTCCCAATGCTCTCATCACCCTTACAGGAAAAGTTATCTCCTCCAGGGAATATCCCTCGTAAAGATGAAATCTTCCCTGCATGGCGACAATTTTTTTTCCTCCAATTTCTCCAAGTAAAAGATTTCCTCTATGCCCTGGAGCAGTAGAAATGGCAAAGTAAGGAATATCAGTATAAGGTATAACAACCTGCTGTTTTATACGAGTTGCCAGTTTTCCAAGTCCTGTTCCCAGAATTATTCCAATACGAGGTGATAACTCACACCTCTTCTTTATAAAGCCTGTAGCTTCGTTAATTTTATCTTTTAATTGCTTGCCCATAACTCCTCTCCCTTCTTCGTCTGTTTCGTCTGTGGTTTGTCTGATGTATCTGGTTTATTTGGTTTAAACGTTGAACGATTTACACATCTATTGGTTGAGGATTTTGAGCCTGATGAGGATGATCAGCATCCGGATAAACCTTGAGCTTTTTCAACATTTTTCTTCCCAGTCTATTCTTGGGTAACATTCCTTTGACAGCTCTTAAAATAATCTCCTCGGGCTTTTTTTTCATTAATTCCTCAAAAGTTCTCTTTTTCAATCCTCCGGGATATCCTGAATGATGGTAGTATATCTTTTGAGTATACTTTTCACCAGTCACCCGAACTTTCCTGGCATTTATCACCACCACAAAATCACCGGTGTCAAGGTGGGGAGTATAAATTGGTTTATCTTTACCGGATAAAATTCGAGCGATTCGAGTGGCCATTCTCCCGAGAATCTTTCCATCAGCATCAATCAGATACCATTTTCTAACTATCTCATCCTTTTTTGGAATAAAAGTTTTCATTATTTTTCTCCTGTATTTCGTTAATTTCGTCTATTTAGTTGATTTAATGCTTTCTCTAAAATAACCTCAAGTTAACTAAAAGAACCAAATGCACTAAACATAATCAGTTTTATGGTAACAGTTACTATTTCAATTTTTCTAAAAGGGCTTCCTGGGTATCCCACGAAAAACGGCTTCGCGATACTCTTATCTCACTTCTTAGCTATCTGCAGCTCAGCCTCCCGCTTTTTGGCTGTGCTAACTTTCTACAATCTCTTTGTCTTCTGCTCGCCAAAAAGAGGGTTTCCTTAGGGATACCCAGAAGCCCTCTTCTCTTTCACTTTTAGAGAAGATTACCTATTACAGTTTTGGTGGCGCCACGGGGATTCGAACCCCGGTCTGATGGCTGAGAACCATCTATCCTGGTCCCCTAGACGATGGCGCCATAAAAAAATAAACTGGCTGGGGGAGGAGGACTCGAACCTCCACTACCAGATCCAGAGTCTGGCGTCCTACCATTAGACAATCCCCCAACCGATCTCATCAATCTCGTCGATTTGGCCCATCTCGTCTGTAACGCTATTGTTATACTGAACTTTTAACTTTATGCTTTTTCAACCAGTCCAGGGTTCTGTTAATTCTTCTAATCACCTCTTCTTTACCCAATACCGCTGCTAATTCAAATAGTCCTGGACCCTTCATTCTTCCTGTGAGAGCAACCCTTAGAGGATGAAAAACCTCAGCAGTAGAAAGAGATAGCTCCCTTGATAAATTTCTCAAAAGCACCTCCAGATTTTCTTCACTTAGATGTTCCATTTTATCTATTTCAACTTTTATCCTTTTAAGAAGAGGATAGACATACTCTTTGTTAAGTCTTTTTTCTACCGCTTTTGTATCATAGGCAAATTCTTCTTCAAAGAAAAAATCAGCTATTTCTAATATATCAGAAAGTAAATGTAACCTGTCCCTTTCCAGTTCAGTAATTCTAAATATCTTCCTGTAGGTAGCAGAATCAATTTCCTCCTTGACCCACCCCTTTTTTTTCAGATAAGGTATAAGCAGGTTGACGAGTTTCTCAGTTTCCATTTTTCTTATATATTCCGCATTCATCCACTCGAGCTTTCGAGGATCGAAAACAGCCGGGCTTTTATTTACCCTCTCAAGGGAAAATTTTTCAATTAATTCTTCCTTTTCAAAAAATTGCTGGCTGTCCGGAGTTGACCATCCCAAAAGTGCAAGATAATTAACTACTGCCCAGGGGAGAAATCCCTTCTCTCTATAATAACTGATAGAGGTTGCTCCATGTCTTTTGCTCAACTTAGAACCATCCTTTCCCAGAATCATAGGAATATGAGCATACAAAGGAGGATTAAATCCCAGAGCCTGGTAAAGCAAAAGCTGTCGAGGGGTATTGGACAGATGATCCTCCCCTCTTATAACATGGGTTATTTTCATTAAAGAATCATCAATTACATTAGCAAAATTAAAAGTTGGAGTTCCATTGGATTTCAAAATAATAAAATCACCTAAAACATCACTTTTAAATACCACCTCTCCTCTTAAAAGGTCTCTTACCTTTAATTCAATACCTTCGGAAACCTTAAACCTAACAGTTGGTTTTCTACCTTCCCTTTCAAATTTTTCCCTTTCCTTATAAGACAAATTTCGACAGTGACCATCATAAACAGGAGGTTTACCTTCTTTTTGCATTTGTTTCTTTCTAAGTTCCAGCTCCTCCGGGGTACAGTAGCAGAAGTAGGCTTTTCCTTCTTTCAAAAGATAATCTGCATATTTTTTATAAATTGCCAGTCTCTGAGATTGAAAATATGGACCATACTCACCTCCTACTTCTGGCCCTTCATCCCAGTTTAACCCTAACCACTTTAAGTTATCGATTATAGAATTGGTAAAATTTTCCTGGGATCTTAAAATATCAGTATCTTCTATACGCAAAATAAATCTACCCTTATGATGCCGGGCAAAAAGCCAGTTAAAAAGAGCTGTCCTTACCCCGCCAATATGTAACTCCCCCGTTGGACTGGGAGCAAAACGGACTCTTATCTGCATTATTTAAGCCTTATTTATTCTTATGTCTATTTGCCCTTCTTCTTTTCTTGCGTTTGTGTTTGTTAATTTTTTTTCTCTTTCTCCTCTTATCTGAGATATTTAAAACCCATAACTCTGGTAAATTTAATACTGAAACCACCCTCCCCTCCTTACATCTTCTTTATTTTAAATTTATCTTTCACTTTATTTTAAAACTCCCCCCATCACAAATCAAAATCTGAATACCTTCAGGGAGAGTATTAAAAGGATACCTTTAAGGTAAGTAGTCCTTTACCTTAATATCATTAAACTCCAATTATATAATCCTATGAATTTAAAAAGGTTTGTCAACCTTGTTTCCTTGAAATTGGGACACTTTCTGGTAGCTACAAGGGG
>JAGGTG010000231.1 GCA_021163905.1 Candidatus Aerophobota bacterium | reverse complement strand
CTTTTCCTTATTTAAGGGGGAGCAGCGCAAGCGTTGAGGGGAAATGCGAAGCATTTCCCCCTCAATTAGCTTGACAAAGGGAGTTTACCAGCTATATTAATAAAGATCAAATTCAGGAGAAGAAGATGGATTTTGATTTAACCGAAGAGCAGAAGACAATTCTTGAGTTGGTAGATGAGGTAAGTGAAAAAGAAATTGCACCTTTAGCCGACGAGGTGGCACAAAAAGGTGAGTTTCCCAAAAAGAACATCGAAAAATTAGCAAGCCTTGATCTTTTCGGTGTTACCATTCCTCCGGAGTATGGAGGTCTTGGAATGGGTTATCTTACCTGGGCTCTTATTGCCGAGAGAATCTCAAGAGCCTGTGCTACAACAGGTTTGATCTTTGGTGCCAATCTTCTTTGTACATTTCCTCTTTTAAACTTTGGCAATGAGTGGCAAAAAAGTAAATTTTTACCTCCTCTTGCCCGGGGCAAATCTCTTGGAGCATTTGCCCTTACAGAACCAGAGGCAGGATCTGATGCTGGAAATGTCCAGACAACGGCAAGAAGAGAAAAGGGAGGATATATCCTAAATGGAAATAAGATCTTTATAACAAATGGGGAGGTTGCTGATATTTACATTGTGATTGCTAATCTGGATAAAAAAAGAGGGGCAAGAGGACTTGCCGCTTTTATTGTGGAAAAGGGAGCTGAGGGATTTTCCTTTGGCCAGCATTTTAAAAAAATGGGACTTGAGGCACTACCCAATGTGGAGCTTATTTTTGAGGATTGCTGGGTACCAGAAGAAAATCTTTTGGGAGGGGAGAAAAAGGGGTTCAGAATAGCTATGCAGACCTTTGCTGCGGGTAGAATAGGAGTTGGAATAGGAGCTCTGGGTATAGCAGAGGCTGCTTTTGAAAAAGCCCGTGATTATTCAAAAGAAAGGATTCAGTTTGGTCGCAGTATATCTACCTTTCAGGCTATCCAGCATATCCTTGCCGATATGGCTACAAAAATAGAAGCAGCGCGATATCTTCTTTATAAAGCTGCCTGGTTGTTAGATAGGGGAAAGCCTTTTGAGAAATACGCTTCTATGGGAAAACTTTATGCCTCGGAGGCAGCTATGTGGGTGAGCACAAAAGCTGTACAGGTTTTAGGGGGCTACGGTTATATGAAGGATTATCCTGTGGAAAGGTATATGAGAGAGGCAAAGCTTTTTGAGATAATAGAGGGAACTTCTGAGATTCAAAGGGGAATTATAGCGAATCTTATTCTAAAGGAGAAAGAGTAATGCACATAATTGTCTGTATCAAACAGGTTCCAGATACAGAGGAGCTTCCCAGGGTAAGGGTAAATCCTGAAGATAATACTATTGTAAGAGAAGGGATAAAAAGTATCATCAATCCCTTTGATGAGAATGCTATTGAAGAGGCTATTAGAATAAAGGAAAAAAACTCTGCTGTTGTTACCGTCATTTCTATGGGTCCTCCTCAAGCTAAGGATGCTTTGAGAAAAGCTCTTGCCATGGGAGCGGATAAGGCTATTCTTATATCTGATCCGGTTTTTGCAGGATCAGATACTCTGGCAACTTCTTTTACCTTATCAGAGGCTATAAGAAAAATTGGGAATTTTGATCTTATATTACTTGGTAAGCAGGCAATTGATGGTGATACCGCTCAGGTTGGACCAGGTCTTGCCGAATGGCTTGGGATACCCCAGGTTACTTATGTACGCAGGTTAGAAATTAAGGATAAGCTTATAAAGGTAGAAAGGGTTCTGGAGGACTGTTTTGAGATTGTTGAGGTAAAGCTTCCTGCTGTTGTTACAGTGACAAAGGAGATAAATGAGCCAAGGTATCCATCTCTCAAGGGTCTTTTAAGAGCCAGGAAGGCCGAGATCCCGGTTTGGGGGAATGATTACTTAGGCCTTCCTCTGGATAAGGTGGGTCTTGATGGGTCTCCAACCAGGGTGACAAAGGTATTTGTGCCTGAACCACCTCCAAAAGGGAAAATTATTGAGGGAGATTTAAATCAAAAGGTGGAAAAACTAATTGAAGAGATTAAAAAGAGGGATCTTTTAAAATGGCTAAGATAAGGGTAATTGAGGAAAAATGTACCGGTTGTGGTAGATGTGTGTCCGTTTGTTCTTTTTCTCAAATTAAAATTGAAAACGACAAAGCTCAAATTATGCAGGGATGTACATTTTGTGGAGCCTGTGTTGATGTCTGTCCTTTTGATGCAATTGAAATTGAAAAAGAGGAGAGGAAAGTAGATCTTTCGGGTTATCGTGGGGTATGGATTTTTGCTGAGCAAAGGGATGGAGAAATTATGCCTGTTACCTATGAGCTTATTGGTGCAGGCAGGTATCTTGCCGATGATCTTTCAGAGGAACTTTCAGTTGTAATTCTGGGAGATAAGCTGGAGAATAAGCTGCAGATTTTACAAAGATACCCTGTTGATAAAGTATACCTTGTTGATCATCCTCTTTTAGGTAATTACAGGACAAATTTTTACACAAAGGTCCTTTTTGATCTTGTTAAAAAATACCAGCCTGAAATTTTACTTATAGGTGCCACCAGCCTGGGAAGAGATTTAGCTCCCAGAGTTGCATCTCGTCTTAAAACCGGTCTTACCGCAGATTGTACCAGTCTCAAGGTGGATAAGGAAAAAAGAAATCTTATTCAGATCAGACCTGCTTTTGGGGGAAATATAATGGCCAGCATTATAACCCCTTATCATCGCCCCCAGATGGCAACCGTTAGACCCAAGGTTATGAGGAAAATTTCTCCCCGGGGAAGATCAAACTGTGAGGTTATTAAAGTTGATCCTGACTTATCCGGTGAGGATAATCTGGTAAATATTATTGGAAAGGTTAGAGAGGAAACCGGGGTTCAGGATCTACAGGAGGCTGAGATCATAGTTTCTGGGGGAAGGGGTCTTGGAAAACCTGAGAATTTTAGTCTCATAAAGAAACTCGCGGAGCTTCTTGGTGGTGCTGTTGGAGCCTCCCGGGCGGTTGTGGATGCAGGATGGATTCCCTCCTATCATCAGGTTGGTCAAACCGGAAAAACAGTTCAGCCGAAACTCTATATTGCCTGTGGGATATCGGGTGCTATTCAGCATCAGGTGGGTATGAGAAACTCAGAGGTTATAGTGGCGATAAATAAGGATCCAGATGCTCCTATTTTTAATATAGCTACCTATGGTATAGTAGAGGATCTGCATAAGTTCTTACCGGTTTTGATAGAAAAACTGGAGAATTTATCCTCCGGGAAAAACAAGGGATAAGTATGTCTTTTATAGCCGATTTTCATATTCATTCTAAATATAGCAGAGCTACGTCCAGGGATATGGAGATTCCTAATCTGGATAAAGCTGCTCAGATAAAGGGAATTGACCTTGTAGGAACTGGAGATTTTACCCATCCTTTCTGGAGAGCTCATCTTAAGAAATTTCTCTCTCCTGTTGAGGAGGGAATATACAGGTACAAAAGGACCTTTTTTATACTTACCTCCGAGGTAAGCAGTATATTTTATAGAAACGGAAAGCTAAGAAAAATACATATTGTTATTTTCGCTCCTGATTTTGAGGTGGCTGAAAAGGTAAGTGAGAAACTGGGAAAATTTGGAGATCTTTACTCTGATGGTCGTCCTACTTTAAAATTGGATGCAAGGGACCTTGTAAGGATCGTTCTGGATGTCTCGGATAGATGTTTGATTGTACCCGCTCATGTTTGGACTCCCTGGTTTTCTCTGTTTGGAGCTAACTCTGGTTTTGATTCAGTTGAGGAATGTTTTGAAGATATGACAGATTATATCTATGCTCTTGAGACTGGCTTAAGTAGTGATCCAGCCATGAACTGGCAGATCTCTTCTCTGGATAGATTTACTCTTATCTCTAACTCCGATGCTCATTCACCTCACAATCTTGCCAGAGAGGCAAATGTTTTTTCAAGAAAAGTTAACTATTCAGAAATAAGAGAGATCCTGATGAATAAAGATCGAAGCTTATTTTTGTATACCCTTGAGTTTTTCCCTCAGGAGGGAAAATACCATTGGGATGGTCATAGGAAATGTGGGGTTTCCCTTTCCCCTGATGAGGCTATTAAAAATAAAAATATCTGTCCAAAATGTAAGGACAAACTAACAATAGGTGTTATGCATAGAGTCAGGGATCTTGCTGACCGGGAAGAGAATTTTATTCCACCTTCGGCTATACCTTTTAAAAGAGTGGTTCCTCTCAGGGAAATTATAGCTGAGGCTCTTAATGAAGGGGTTGATAGTAAATCGGTTGTAGAGACTTACATGCGGGTTGTCAACCATTATAAAGGAGAAATTAATGTCCTGTTAAATATCCCGATACAGGATCTTTCAGGATTTATACCTCAGCGTGTAGTAGAGGGTATTGAAAGAGTAAGAGAAGGTAAGGTAAAAATAAGATGTGGATATGATGGCGTATATGGAAAGGTCAGCATTTTTGATGAGGAAAAAGGAGATAAACAGCTAAGTCTTTTTTAGCCTAAAAATTTTTAAAAGAATTGAGTGTGATAAAAGGGAGGAGATAAACTCCTCCCTTTTTGTCATTGGAAGTGTTGACATACACCTTTAAAATTATATTATTTAACAAGGGAGAAGAAAGGTGAGACTTTCAAAATATTTATTTTTTACCGCTAAAGAGGTTCCTGCAGATACAGAGCTTATAAGCCACAAACTTATGTTAAAAGCTGGATTGGTTAGGCCAGTAGCCTCTGGCCTTTACGCTTTTTTACCAATAGGTTATCGGGTATTAAATAAGATTATATCTATAGTAAAGGAGGAAATGGATAGGATCGGAGCACAGCAACTCCTTTTACCCTTTGTTCAACCGGCTGAATTATGGAAAAAAACAGGTAGATGGGATGAATACGGTCAGGAACTTTTAAGATTTCAGGATCGAAAAGGAAGCTGGTTTGTTCTTTCTCCTACTCATGAAGAACTTATTACCAGATTAGCAGGAGATATTTTGACCTCCTACAGGAAGTTACCCGTTGTTGTTTATCAAATTCAAATTAAGTTCAGAGATGAACCAAGGCCAAGGGGAGGAGTAATTCGATCCAGGGAGTTCTGGATGAAAGATGCCTATAGTTTCTGTCAGGATGATGAACAGATGGGTAAGATCTATAAAGAAATGCAAAGTGCATATGAGAGAATATTCTCCCGTTGTGGATTGAGTTATAAGGTGGTAGAGGCAGAAAGTGGACCCATAGGAGGGGATGTTTCTCATGAATTTATAAGTTTAGCTCCCAATGGAGAGGATAGAATTGTAGAGTGTGACAGCTGTGGTTATTCAGCTAAGCTGGAAAGGGCAAGATCCAGGGTAAAAATGGAGAGCAAAGAAAGAGAAAAAGCTCTTGAGGAAGTTAATACTCCTGATGTAAAGACAGTTGATGAGGTGGCAAATTTTTTAAATATCCCCCTCGCTAAGATTTTAAAAACAGTTGTGTATCAAACAGAAAGGGGACTTTTAGGAGTTGTAGTGAGGGGTGATCATCAGGTAAATGAGGATAAATTGAAGAAATTGGTAAAGTTGGAGGAATTAAATCTTGCCCCTGATGAGCTGATATATGAAAATATCGGAGTTGAGGTTGGTTTTGTTGGCCCTGTAGGTGTTGATAACTGGTGTTTGGTAGTTGATGAGGCTGTGATGCAGGGGAGAAATTTTGTGGCAGGCGCCAATAAAAAAGATACCCATTTTATCAACGTTAATCCAGGGAGAGATTTTTCTCCGGAAATAATTGGAGATATAAGATATGTTTTACCCGGAGATGAATGTCCTGTGTGTGGAGCTTCCTTAAAGGTAAAAAGAGGTATAGAAATTGGTCACCTATTTAAGTTGGGTGATCGTTACTCTTCTAAATTAGGAGCTTTTTTTCTGGATCAAAAAGGAAAAAAACACCCACTTATTATGGGATGTTATGGAATTGGAATATCCCGTTTACCTGCAGCTATTATTGAACAAAATAACGATAAGGATGGTATTATCTGGCCAAGAGAAGTTGCTCCCTTTGATTGTGTGGTTATACCTGCAGGTGATGAGGTTTTTGATTTTTCCAGGGAAGTTTACCTTAACCTGAAAGATAGCCCAATTGAGGTAGTGTGGGATGATCGAGATGTATCTGCAGGAGTGAAATTTAAGGATTCTGATCTTGTAGGTATTCCCTTTAAAGTAATTGTTGGCAGAACCTTTTTAAAAGAAGGTAAAATTGAGATAAAAAAACGTGGAAGCGGTGAGATTATAAAGGCAAGTAAAAAAGATCTTACAGCTAAACTGATGGAGTTAATTCAAGATGGAGAGTAAAGAGCTAATTTCGGTACTTGAATCTATACAGCGGGAAAGAGGTATTTCTCAGAGTACTTTACTTGAGGGGATTAGAGAGGCACTTTTTTCTGCTTATAAGAAAAAATACTCCCGTCCCCCCAGGGACCTGCAGGTGGTTTTAGATGAGAAAAAAGATCAGCTAAAAGTGTTTGTTAAAAAGCTGGTGGTAAAGAACGTGAAGAATCCCGCTGTAGAGATTTCTATGGAAGATGCTCTTAAAATAAATCCCGATGTTAAAATTAACGATGAGGTTGAAGTGGAGGTTAATCCTCTGGATTTTAGCCGAATAGCTGCCAGCACTGGAAAATACGTTATGATGCAGCAAATAGTGGAAAGAGAGAAGGATAAACTTTATGAGGAGTTTAAGAAAAAGGAAGGATCCCTTATAAGCGGGACTGTTAGATACCGAACTGATAAGTTTATCCTGGTAGATCTTGGGAAGCTTGAGGGGATTATTCCGGAAAGGGAAACCCTCCCCAGTAGAGGATATAAACAGGGAGAGAGGGTTCTTGTCTATGTTATGAGGGTGACCAGAGAACCAAAAGGACCTCATATTGTTCTCTCACAGACTCATCCCAATTTCCTGCGACGCTTATTTGAAATGGAGGTACCGGAAATTGAAGAGGGAATAGTAAAGATAAGACAGATTAAAAGGGAACCAGGGAAAAGAGCCAAAGTTGTGGTGGAGTCCAGAGATGAGAGGATTGATCCCGTTGGAGCATGTGTTGGCTTACGTGGTTCCAGGATAAAAGCTATTTTAAGGGAAATAGGCCCTGAAAAGGTTGATATAATCAAATATAGCAGTGATCCGGCTGAGTTCATAAAAAATGCTTTAAAACCAGCCGAGATATATCAGGTTAAGGTGGATCCAGATAAAAAAGAAGCAAAGGTTATAGTAAAAGATGAGCAGTTATCTCTGGCAATTGGGGCTAATGGAGAAAATGTAAAGTTAGCGGCAAAACTTACTGGATGGCAGATAGATATTCGCTCTGTTGGTCAAATAGAAAGGGAATCAGCTTTTCTCAGGAGTATACCCGGGGTAGGAGAGAAGACTTTAGTTTCTCTGAGAGAAAGTGGTTTTTTGACATTGAAGGATATATTAAGAGGTGGTGTAAATAATCTTGCCAGAATTGAAGGTATTGGTCCTAAAATGGCAGAAAAAATATTTAAAAGAGCAAAGGAATTAATGGAAAAATGAAATAGTTCAGGAGGAAAATTTGCGAGTTTATCAGTTGGCAAGAAAACTTAAAATATCTACAAAAAGATTACTTGAAGTTTTATCTGAGTGGGGAATAGAGAAAAAGACCTCTCTTAGCGGTCTTTCTCCTCGAGAAGTAGAAGAGATTGAGCAGCTTTTGAAAGAGGAAGCTCCAAAACCTTCGGAACAAAAATTTCCCCCGAGGGATCCAATTGTTACCTTTCTTGGACATGTTGATCATGGGAAAACTACCCTGCTTGATGCTATCAGGAATACTCAAGTTGCTAAGGAGGAGATTGGCGGAATTACTCAGAGGATTGGAGCTTCTGAGATTTATTTTCAGGGGAAAAGGATAGTGTTTATCGATACACCAGGGCATGAGGCTTTTACAGCTATGAGAGCCCAGGGAGCTCGTGTTACAGATATTGCCGTTCTGGTTATAGCGGCAGATGATGGTGTTATGCCTCAAACTGAGGAGGCTATAAGCCATGCGAGAGCAGCAAATGTTCCCATTTTGGTAGCAATAAACAAAATAGATAAAGAAGATGCAAATCCGGAAAGGGTTAAACGTCAGCTAACCAGGTATGATTTAACTCCTGAGGAATGGGGGGGTGATACTATTTGCGTGGAGGTTTCTGCACTTAAAAGAAAGGGAATTGATGAGCTTCTGGAGATGATCCTTTTGCAGGCTGAAATAATGGAACTATCCGCTGATCCTGATGGAGAGTTAAGAGCTGTTGTTGTTGAAAGTGAAATAGATCGAAAGAAAGGCCCTCTTTCCACCTTGATTGTAAAACAGGGAACCCTTAGAGTTGGTGATGTTATTGTAGGAGGAGAAGTTTATGGAAGGGTACGGGCTCTTATTAACTGGAAGGGGGAAAACTTAAAGGAAGCTGGTCCCTCAACTCCTGTTCAGGTATTGGGCCTTTCCAATGTTTCTCAGCCGGGGCAGATTTTTACCAGAGCTAAAAATGAGCGGACAGCAAGGAGAATGGCAGAGGAAGCAAGGGAAAAATCAAGGAAACAAAGCTTGCGGAGAAGAGAAAAAGTTACCCTTGAGAGTATTTTTAGCAGTACCGAGAAGGAGACAAAAACCTTAAATCTTATCTTAAAGGCTGAGAGTCAGGGCTCCTTAAAGGCTGTTGCTGATGTTTTATCTGATATGGGAGATGAAAATGTAAAGGTGGAGATAGTATCCCAGGGAGTAGGAGAAGTAAAAAAATCAGATATTTTACTTGCCTCCACTTCTAAAGCTATAATATTGGGTTTTAATGTTGATGTCCCACAGGAGATTCAGGCATTGGCCACTCAAGAACAGGTGGAAATAAGAGAATACCAGATTATATATGACATTATTGATGATATCAAGCTGGCTTTAAAGGGTATGCTTGAACCAGTTTATACTGAAGAGATTGTATCCAGACTTGAGGTGAGGGATACTTTCAAAATTTCTCATGTTGGTCTGGTAGCCGGATGCTATGTGATGGAGGGAAAGGTAATCCGAGGGGCAAAGGTTAAGGTAATGAGGGATGAACAACTTATTGGAGAAGGTACAATTACAAGTTTAAGAAGATTTGATCGTGATGTTAGTGAAGTTTCTATGGGGTTGGAATGCGGTGTCAAGATCGATGGAATTGAGGATATTAGAAAAGGTGACCTGATTGAGGTTTATCAGCAAAGAAGGATCAGATAATTTAAAGAAGCCTGTTGGGCATTTAAAGTAAGTCCTGTAAGAGTCCCGGATACTTAATTACTATAATGATAATCGGTGTTTTAGAAGTAGATATTCGTCTTTTTTCCTGTAATTCTCTAAAAGATAAACGTAGAGTGATAAAGAGTCTTATATCACGTATCCGTAACAATTTTAATGTTTCTATAGCTGAAGTGGGTGATTATGATCTGTGGCAGAGAACCCACCTTGGAATAGCTTTTTTATCCTCAGATACAAGTTACTCCAATAAAGTTCTGGATAAAATCCTGGAATTTATAAAAAAAGAGAGGGAGATTTTTGTAATTGATTCCAGAAAAGAAATTCTTTAGCAAAAGATAAACTGATGGATGGTGTACTTTTAATAAATAAGCCTGAGGGGATAACCTCTTACGAAGTTGTTAAAAGAGTAAAAAAGTGCTTAAGAATAGATAAAATAGGACATGCTGGAACTTTAGATCCTGCCGCTGTAGGGTTGCTGGTGGTATGCATTGGTAAGGCAACTAAACTCACTCCTTTTCTTCAGGAGCTGGATAAGACCTATCGAGGTAAAATGGTATTTGGTGTTGTTACAAGTACTTTTGATAAGGAAGGGGAAATCATACAGGAAAAAAATGCCTCTTCTCTTACAAAAGAGAAGGTAGAGGGTATTTTTCACAAATTTCAGGGTAAAATACTTCAGGTTCCTCCTGTATATTCTGCTATTCACTGGCAGGGAAGGCGCCTTTATGATCTGGCAAGGGAAGGGGTTAAAGTGAAGCTTTCGTCAAGAGAAGTTCAAATATACAAACTTAAATTGCTGGGTTTTTCTCCAGGGGTGCACCCTGAGGTTGAATTTGAAGTTTCATGTTCTAAGGGTACCTATATTAGAAGCTTATGCAAAGATATTGGAGAGGCATCAAGTTTTGGTGCTTACCAGTCCTTTCTCTGTAGAACCAAAATTGGCCCTTTTTCACTGGAGAAAGCTAAGGATCTGGAAGAAATTGAAAATATTGATATAACTGATAAAAAAAGGTTAGACGAGATTATTTATCCTCTGAGCGAGAGTTTACCTCATTTTCCCAAGGTGGTGGTAAAAGAGGGTACGGAGAAGTTAGTAAAATGGGGAAGGCCTTTGTATTTTGCCCATCTATCAACAATTCCATCTACCATGGAGAAAGGTGACAGGGTGAGGATCTGTTCAAAGAAAGGAGATCTTTTAGCAATAGGTGTTAGCCTTCAAAATGGATTTTATTTTGTAAAAGATCGTGTGGGATTTAAATATCTTAGAGTTCTTATTAACTAAGAATAATTTTTTCAAATGATAATTAGAAAAGATTTTAATGGTGAACCGCTGGATGTTTTTTTGACAATAGGTTTTTTTGATGGTATACATCTTGGTCATCGCAGGATAATAGGTGAGGTTGTAAAAAAAGCAAGGTCAAGTGGTGTTAGAAGTTGTGTTGTTACCTTTGACCACCACCCTTCTGAGTTATTTTCCGGTAAGCCGGTGAAACTTTTAACAAGCTGGGAGGAAAAGAGGGAGATTTTGTCTTCTCTTGGAGTTGAGATAGTTCAAGTTTTTACCTTTGATTATTCATTCTCAACCCTTCATCCACATCAGTTTTTACAAAAACTAAGCAATATTTTCAATATCAGAGAAATTTTGGTAGGAGAGGAATTTACCTTTGGATACAAAAGAGAGGGAAATGTAGAATTTTTAAGTAAGAATCAACATAAATTTGGCTATAGATTAAAGATTATTCCCTCTGTTAAATTAAACGGAGAAAAGATAAGCAGCTCTCTTTTAAGAAAATGGCTAAGTGAGGGAAAAATAAAAATGGTTATCCAGGGAATGGGACGTTTCCCAACTGTTGTAGGAAAGGTAATTGCTGGAAGGGGGAATGGCAAGAAGATCGGTTATCCCACTGCTAATCTTCAGCCTCAACCACAGAAGCTACTTCCCTGCAGCGGTGTTTATGCAGGATTTACTAAAATAGAGGGAAGGATTTATAAAACTCTGGTGAATATTGGAGGAAGGCCTACTTTTGGAGATTTCACTCCGGGAGTTGAGGCTCATATTATAGATTTTACCGGTGAGTTGTATGGAAGAACTTTGAGTGTAGAGCTTATCAGGAGAATAAGAGATATTCAGGTTTTCCCCTCCTCTGTTGCCCTTTCAAATCAGCTTAAGAAAGACAAGGATGTGGCAGAGAGAATCCTGGAAAGGTCCGGCCTTTTAGAATATAACAAAATTAAGTAGATTTTTAAAAGGTTTATTTATGGAGTTTAAAAAAATCTACGGTGGATATTTAGAAAACGGAGAACTTCAGATAAATGAAAATAATTTTAGACTTCTTGGTAAAGTGATGTACCACTTTTCTGTTGTGGAATCTACTAATAAAGTAGCTATTTCCCTTGCTGAAAGAGACGGGAAAGAAGGAACCTTAATTCTCGCCGATGAGCAGATCAGTGGAGAGGGCCGTATGGGAAGAAAGTGGTTTTCTCCTCCAGGAGGACTCTGGTTTTCTCTTATTCTTCATCCAACCTGTCCTTTGAATTTACTCTCTTTTTACCCGGTTATGGGAGCTATAGCCATTAAGCAGACTATTGAAAGGATCTATCCTTCCTGTCCTGTCCAGATTAGTTGGCCAAATGATGTTATGGTAAAAAACAAGAAAATAGCAGGAGTTATGTGTAAAATTAAAATAAAAGGAGGAAAGTTAAAATTCTCTATCCTGGGAATAGGAGTTAACCTGAATATTGAACATTTCCCTTTTTCTTTGCAGGATAATGCTACATCACTTTTTTTAGAAACACGACAACTCATATCCCCTTCTTATTTTCTTGATATTCTTCTTGATAATCTGGAGATTTTGTATTTTCTTTCCAAAACAGATCTTTCTTTATTTTTGGATAAAATTAAACAGTTTTTACCTTTTATTAAAAAT
>JAGGTG010000073.1 GCA_021163905.1 Candidatus Aerophobota bacterium | reverse complement strand
CCTGCTTTTCTCACCACTCTTTTATATTCTGAAATAATCTGCTTAAAACCCGGAGCTTTAAGAAGCTCTCCGCTATTCCTGTATATCTCAGCGATGACCTCGGTGTGCATACTTATGGCAATCTTTTTAAATAACAAATGAATAACTTGAAAACGACTCCATTCTGGAAATCCACAATTTGAAATTACAAGGAACTTGGGATACTTTTCAAACCTTTTTAAATGCCGGGACATTCCTCTTTCATCCTTTTTAAAATGAGGATCTACAAGTGGTATAAGTCTATCTATAAAGTTTTTCATAATTCCTGTTACACTATCAAAGTAAATGGGGGTTGCAAAACCAACAATATCAGAGGATATAAATTTTTCCAGTAATTCTTTCATATCATCATTGATAATACATCTTCCGGGTGTTTTTACCCAGCAATTAGAACAACCAAGACAATGCTCTATATGTTTTTTAACAAGAAAAATATTTTCTACCTCAGCACCTGCCTTCACTGCTCCTTTTAAAAATTCTTCTACTATAACGTTTGTATTACTCCTCTCACCATGAGGACTCCCATTAAATACTGTGATTTTCATAAGTAAACTCTTTTTTTGAAAAGAATAATCTAAGAGTTTTCTATAAGAAATTCATTATTCTCTCAGGTTCTGGTAAATGGTTTATCTGTTTAATATAGCTATTCTGTTTTTGAATAAGAGATTCTCTTTTTTCCTTATTAAATAAAAGATCATTGATGGTATTTATTGTCGCCATTGGCTTTAACAAATCCAGAAATTCAAAGGTATCTCTGTAGGGATTTTTTTCAAAAATGAATGTTAGTATCTCCTGCCACCCAATAGGAAAAACCAGATAAGACCTTAATAAATCAGGATATTTTGCCCGGGCAGTTTTAAACCAGTTAATAAGTTGTGAGGAAAGACGGCTTTCTTTAAGCTCACCCCCGCTACTTATAAGACATGCAGCAGGCACCTTACCCATTACTGCCTTAACTATAGAACTGGAAATGGCACTGGTTGTTATGAAAAGGTCTGCTGTCAGCAAAAATTTAATATAAATGTCATACGGAAGTAAATCCCAGTTAATTATTTTCAGATATCCTTCTGTAGAACTATTAAAAAGAGGATAGGTAGAGATAACCAGAAGAGTTGTTTTTCCTTTAACTTCCTGAAAAATCATCTTTACCATATGAGAGAAGTATCTTAACCATATATCTACATCTTCAGTTATTGCCCTTGTTATCCTGACAGGCCACTCAGATATCGAAAACAGCACCAATTTCTCTTCCTTCTTTATCCCTATGCTATCTCTAAATGATTTTTTTTGATCCTCATTCCACTTTAACCATTCATTGGATCTGCGGTAATAAAAAATAGATGATTTTTCATTATCAGACTTTGAAACCGGAAATGTATAAGGACAGGGTATCAAAACCGGCATAAGTTTGGTTAAACTGGTAGTCCGCAACCATTTAAACTTATCCTCAATATTAGAACTACTGTAAAAAGGCAAAATCTTGCTCCTTATAGAAAGACAGAGGTTATCAAAACTGGCAAACTTTGCTCCAACAGGATTATCCACGATCCACTCTATATTGAAAATATACTTAGGGCCAAACCAAAAATCAAACAAATATCCATCGGCTATTAATATCCACCCGGGATTTGTTCTTTCACACACTCTTTTAAAAATACGGTAATTATCTTTTTTGTTAAACCTCAACTCCTCCGCAAAAAATCCGTATTTTCTTATCAATCGGGCACCAAAGGGAAAAGCAAGAAAATAATTGGAGAAACCTGCTTTTTTTAAATTTAAAGCAAAATAAATTGCATTTTCTATCTCCTTTAAGGTTATAGTTCCAGGACAAATATAAAGTATGCTCTTTGATGTGGTCAATTACTTACCCTTTAATTAAGCAATGGTGAAGATAGGGACGTGAAGGATCTTTTAAGGATAAAAACATCTGATTCATACAGCAATTACAAGAGATACAGCCAGAATAACAGGATATATCCTCTTTGAATTTGCGACACTGCTGGGGATCATAAACCAAAGTCTGCATTAAACTTACAAAATCACTGGTACCGCTGGTAACAATTTTCTTGGCACTCTCAAGGGTCCTTACCCCACCTAATAGGGAAACAGGAATATCTAAAGATTTTTTTATTGGCCAGACATTGTAATAGGCATGTCCCCATGCATATTCCATAGGAAGCTTAATCTCATCTTTTCTATCTACGAAAAAACTGTTCTGGATGAAAGGGTGCATAATACGGTAATAGTCTACAAGATCGTTACCTTCTATAAAGGGAAGGAATTTTCTCTGTTCTATGTCTTTATTTAAGGCTATTGTACTTTCTACAGAAGAAAAGGCGGATAACTCCAGAGCATCAGCTCCATAGCTCTGTAAAAGCTGACATGCCTTAATACTTTCTTTTATATCTCTTCCACCCGGGTTATAATCTTTTACATTCCATCTAACCATTACCGGAAAGTCAAGGGTTTTACAATTATATATAATTTCCTTAAATATTCTCATCCGTCCGGTTAAATCCCCGCCCCACTCATCACTTCTGTTGTTTAATGCTGATGAGCTCATGGTATGGAGAAAAGTACCAAAAGTAGCATTTAACAGGATTCCATCAAAACCAGCCTGCTTTGCTCTTATTGCCGCTTTTTTGTACAGATCAATAATTTCCATAATCTCATCTCTCTTAAGCGAGGAGGTTACCCATGTCCGCATATTCTCAAAAGCTCTTGCATGATGAGATGGTTCAATAATTGAGATGAGGAACTTGATAAGAACTTCATTGGAATATTCAGGGTAAAGAAAAATCTTCGCATTATAGTAATGTACTTTCTCTATAAGATCCTTATAAGAGTCAGCAGCTTTCTGACTGGAAATAGACAGCTGATAGTGGTTTGCTCGAAAATCTGACTGAATAGATGCTGGAGCTGTACATATAAGACCAACCTCACCTCTGGCAAGTTTCTCCAGATACCTGATGTAAGACTCAGAACAGTAACCGTTCAACTCACCAGGAAAATCTACAAGAGCAGATTTTATAAACCTATTTTTTATACGTATTCCTCCAATACTAAAGGAAGTGAAAATCATAAAATTGCCTTTTCCATCTTTATGGTAATAAAATCCGGCTTTTTAAATATCTGACGGATCTCTTTAAATAGTTTTTCTGTTTTATAAACAATATATGAGAAAGTTGTCTTTTTATCCCTATAAGCACGGGTTAATCCAGCTCCAATTAGAAACGTAGGTAATCCAAAGTAGCGCAGTTTGTCCCGAATGACAATGAAATTTAAATGAAGATTGCTGCGGGTAGCAGAGAAAATAGCAAATCCATTTACACGATTTTTCTCCACCAGGATATGGGAATATCTCTCAGAAGAGATCAAAAGAGTCTGATAAATAAGAATTTCAGAATAAAAGGGATGATCGGCAAACTCCTCAAGAGCCATCTCATAAACAGAGCTAAAGTACTTCCGGGTAAAAGGCAGGATAAGATTATCTCGAGGAAGAAACCTGGTATAATCTATTGAAGAAAAACGATGTATTCTCTTTTCCTGATTACTAATGGGCTGGGAAAAATGATAAATTTCCAGAGGGAGTTTGACAAACCCCATTCTCTCCAGAAATCCTATCATTTCCCTGTTGTCTGAATGCAAGGATCTTCCGGTATTGATTTTTCGAATTCCTCTTTTTATAGCCAGTGATTCAATTGCCCCTATTAGCACTCTACCGGCACCTCTCTGGCGATAACGCTCCAGGATGTAAAAATCCACAATAGCTATCTCTGAAGGAAAGACCCTCAGAACAGCTGCACCTGCAATACTTGGTGAGTTTCTGGGCTTTATCAATAAATTAACCTGCTCACCTTCTATAAAAGAAGGATCATAAACAATTGTCTCTCGTCTTTGACCCATAGTAAATAAAGTCAGGGGTGAAATTAAGTGAAATTGATATGGAGGAATAACCTTAACGTCAAAAATTTGTTTTTTGTTGGAACACATCAGTATGAGATAACCTTTCTTCGCAAAAATTCCCTTTTTCGCTGAATCTTCTTTAAGAAAATACTCTTTAGAACATATAGTGTTACACTAACGATAATAAGTATACCAAATACACTATGAAAGGCTATCTTGTGTTGAAAGATTAAAAAATACAAAATGAAAAGTACCGCGGCAGCTCCAAATAAAAGACACAAACTACCGTAAATAGCATAACCAATTTTTGCTTTGAGATTAGGTGGATTGATTGGATAGGGAGGCTTTTTTAAAAGGCGACGAAAGAAGTTCAGCACATACCCCATGGACAACATCCGTATATTTGGCGAGTTTATAAGATCGGTGAATACATAATAACCGTCTGTTTCTGTAAAAGGCATAAGATTAAAAATGCTCATCAGAAAGTTAAGCGTCATAACCATAATAAGAACCTGTTCTACACCTTCAGGAAAAGTATTATGAATATGTAAAATATCCTTGCCTAAATGCCATAGCCAGGAGTGGATCTGGCTTGTTGTACCTGGAATTATTGGAGTCACCATATAGTAGCCCCATAAACAGATAGAGGCTAAAAATAAACTCCACAACGGTCCATTTAACGCGGTGAGAATCCGCTTGTATCTTTCCTTAAACAACCATGCATCGGAGGTATCTGCATAGGCACAGATTTGAAAATAGTAAAGCATAATACCCATTTTATTTACCTGACCTCCGTATCTCTTACAGGTTAAAGCATGGGCAAACTCATGGGATACCACTGTAATAAGCATAATAATATAGTAAATAATAATAATCCATGGGTTATTTGCATTTTCTTTGAAAACATAACCCATATGGAAATTTGTATATCTATGATAAAACTCATAAAAAAATGCACCCAGACTCAAGGCTATAAGAGCAACTACCGGCTTGGAAAACACCCATTTAAATTTTTTATAGACAGAGCTCACTATTCTGTCTACATGTGAAAAGGAATATTGCAAGGATAGGATTTTCTCCAGTAAAGATATCTTAACCTCTTCTTCCTCATATTCCCTTCCATAGGCAATATCTAACTCTGGTTCCAGAAATCCCTTTTTCTTAAGGGTATCGATAAAATGATTAACGCTTCCTGGAGAAATATAGCCGTATTTTTCCGTAAACTCTCGAACTAAATCACCTATTGAATGCTTACCGTCAAGCCTCTGGATGATAAAGTATGACTTCTCACTTACAGAAAAAATGTCATCTTTATCCTTGAGTCTTATGTTATACTGGATTTTATCTCTATTCTTAATTTTACTTACAATCACATCATTTTTTCTAAATACCGGGTATCGTTTGGGCAATCCATACACATCCTTAAAGTCCTCATCGCCAACATACATGATAAAATGAACCTCATCCTTTTCTCCCTCTTTTATCTGCTTAATACTATCAACCAATCGCTTTATAATTGTAAGTCCCATCAAATCCTGAGTTTCCTCATCCCTTTCAAATTCCAGTGGGGAAAAATCAGCAATAACAGGACGAAATCCAGTCCCGGAAATGTCAAATATAACCCTTAGAGCCCTTTCCCGATAATCAAGATAAAATGGAATTTCCCTGCCATCTCCAATCTTCTCAAATAAATTTACCAAAAATTCCTCTATAATAAGATGGAGTCTAAACACATATTTATCCTCAAGATTAAATCTATCACAGAAAGTGGTGATAAAATCCTGTGCCAGATGGATCTGTTGCCTGGAAGATACTATGATCCCTATACGTGTAGCTGGCAATGAACCTTTTGTCACTAAATTAATAGATCTTTCTTTTTCCATTTATAGCATGTTGGTTTGTATATAATTGAAAAGATTGGTGAGCCATGACCTTCCCAACAGGGGTAAGGTCATGGCTCACAGACAAATTTTTATTTACTTTTGGTAACTCGTTTATTAAGCTGCTCAAGAGCCAACTGATCTGAAGTGGAGAAGGTGAGCTTTCCCTCCTTTATCTCTACTTTTAGATCGTCAGGAATATAGGTGAGTCCCTCCTTCTTTAACTCAGTAGCTGGGTTGGCAAGCAGTCTCTCTCTGTAAGCCTCATCCTTTAAAGCCTTCTCCCATACGCGATCGGCGATACTTTCTATCTCCGCCATTTATCCCACCTCCTTTACTTTAAATTTTACAGGTTATAACCTTGTATCTATCTTCTACCTTAATCAGATCCGTGAGACAAAATATACTCGGCCAGAGTATCTATCGTTGATAATATCTTCCTGGCCTGGGCTGGATCCTGAATCTTAATATTAAATTCTTTCTCCAGTAAAATTACAAGATCAAGAGCAGCTAAGGAATCCAGACCAAGACCCTCACCAAAAATAGGACTATCATCCGGTATTTCTTCCGGGTTTATATCCTCAAGTTCCAGTCTTTCTATGATCATATACTTAAGCTTGTGTGCAAGTTCAGCTTTTTTATCATTCTTACCGCTCATTACATACCCTCTCTTTTATATAACATAAACAATTGCATATTTTTGGTAAAGCTTTATCTTTCCACAAAATTTATCCTTTCCTCAACCCGTGGCGAAATCCTTATGTGACGTTGAATATAATTGGCCAGAATATCTGTAGTGAACACTGTGGTGTGCTTTTTTAAAATGTCCTTTTTTAAAAAAATATAATGACCATCACCGCCTCTTGCAGTCCATCCATTTACAAGGACCGTATAGGTTGCAGATAAATCCAGTGGAACCCATGCCCCATTCCGGTAAACCTTGACACTAATAATTCTTGAGCCTGGATTGATTATTCTGGAAATACTCTTACCCGAATAAACTGCACAAAAAGGTGGCCTGGTAAGATCAATAGTTACCCTGAGACCACCAATCTGAAAGAAGCCACCTGACGCTGGCCTGTAGATATCCTGACATCCATCACCTTTAACCCTCAGTGCTGATGCTGAAACCTCAAGTACCTGTTTCAGCTCAGCGCCACTCATCTTTACCTTTATTACTTCATTCCTGAATGCCAGAATCTCATTAACTGTAAGATAGGTTATCTTACCGCGAGGGTATATTTTATCACCGCGAATTGATCCACCATTAACCAAAGCAACATCCGCATCAGTAAACCACTCGAGCCACGAGTCTGCTATCAGATCACCAAGGTTTGATTCTCTACTACGAACAACAGCTTTACGCGCATCAAGATCAACTGTAGACTCACCAATTACCTGACCAAGACTCCTTTTATACCTTTGCATATATTGAGCCATAAGATCATGAATCTCATTATCACAACCTGCTGTTGAATCGAGAAAAATTCTTTTCCATACAGGATTTATAATCCTACCATCTTTAAATGTAAACTTAAGAACACCGAGATATTCACCTCTTGCACCATCCTGTACTATTATTGTATTTCCAACCATCTCGTGAATATACTCGTGACTATGACCACCAACAATAATGTCTATACCCTTCACCTTCTTTGCAAGTTTACGATCAAGCCCGGTACCAATATGGGTCAAACCAATTATAATATCGCATCCTTTATCTGTCAGGTCATTCACCGCATTTTGAGCTACCGAAATAATATCCTGATTTACATTAACTTCATCATCAAGCTTGCATATCCTCAAAAGATCAGGTGTCATTAATCCGAAAACGCCAACCTTAATACCTGCTACCCTCTTAATCACATAGGGCTTTATCCTTTTTGCAAGTTTACTATCCTTAATAATTAAATTGGCAGATACCACGTCAAAATCTGCAAAATTAAGCGCATCTCTGTAAATCTTAGCTCCATTGTCAAATTCATGATTACCAGGTGTAACAATATCATAACCTGCAAGACTCATACCACGCATCTCTGGTTCACCCTGGAATATCGAGAACAAAGGTGCAATCATATCATCTCCCGATGAAAGTAGCAAGGCACCATCTACCTGACTGCGGATCTTTTTTGCAACCGATGCAATTCGCTCAAGGCCACCAACTGTAATTTTTCTACCATTAAGATTAATGGTATAGGGTGTTATACAACTTTGCAGATCAGCAGTTGTCATAATTGCAATTGTAGCCCCAACAGAAGCTTCGGAAAATTTTTCCTGGCAGGCAGAAAACAGTAAAACCCCCAGGAAGATACTTAAAATAAAAGCTGCGATTCTCCAGTATAGTTTTTTATTTCTCATGTTTTCTTTCCCCTTCTGTTTTTATATTATTACAAATTAATTTTTAGGAGAAGTTAAGAGGATAGCTGAATAACTTCCACCCAAACCTAAGCGACTTACAATTACATTTTCCAATCTATCAAAATACTTTTTTTTCTGTAGTATATTGGATTGCATCTCGGGGTTACCCGAATACCCTAAAACAGGGGGTAAAAAATTATTCCTCAAACATACACAGGCAGCAATAAGATGTAGCATTGATGCATCAGATACCTCTCCAATAAAAGAAGAAAAAGCAGTAACTGGAAGATCTCCGCCAAAATAGGAAAAGATGGCCTCATCCTCCCAGGCATCAATATCTATACTGCTATTGGCACATGAGAAAAATGCATCAATCTTCTCCTTTGTCAGGTTTGCTTCTGAGAGCAATTTATCGTAAACTAATTCTGCACCTGGCATATCAGCTGTTAGATACTGGGTTATTGGACAGGGAAAATACATATTTGAAATAGAACAAATTTCCGCAATAATTGAAGCTCCCCGTTTTCGTGCATCTTCGGCTTTCTCAAGAGCTACCACACCGCATCCCTCTCCCATTATAAAACCATTACGTTCCCTGGAAAAAGGAATGTGTATCTCAGGCCCCTTTATTCCAGCAGTCCGTTCAAGTTGTCTGAAATACAGGAAGATCTCGTAACTAAAAAGATCAACTCCCCCAACAAGAACCATTTTGACCTGGTTTGTACGCAACATATTAATCCCGTACTTGATAGCAGAAAAAGCTCCGTTGTGTTTGTTCATCACAGTAACATTTGGACCCTTAATTTTTAACTCAATAGCAGTATGTGCAGCAGCGGCATTTGGTACAGTATTAGGAAACTGCAGAGGGCGATAATCCTTTAAATGAGACTTCAAAACATCCGTTAAATATTTTGTAACCAGGGAAAAATCAAGAAAAGAGGAGCTGACAACAATCCCTACCTCATAGGGATTCAACTCAACAGGATAGCCTGATTGTTTTAATGCATCTCGTGCAGCTGCAATTGTATATTGAGAGGTTTTATTTATACGTAAAAGATCCTGAGATTTTTTTCCTTCCAGCTTAAAATTTGGTATCTCAAAGGAATAAGAAATATTAAAAGGTGTTGGATCAAACCTGTTCAGGTGTGTAAGACCACTATAGTTTTTTTTAATACTTTCAGTAAAACTGTCAACTGTTGTTCCGATAGAGCTTACCACTCCCATACCCGTTATTGCAATATTACCCCTATACATCATAAAGACCCTTCTTTTTCCCATTTCTTAAATACAATACTAACATTATTCCCGCCAAAGGCAAAAGCATTAGCTATTGCTACTTTACAGTTAAGTCTTATAGATTTTTTAAGAATACTAATATCACATCTCTCATCCTTATTTTTTAAACCTGTATTAGGTGGTAATATTTCATTTTTTAAAGCCAAAGCCACAGTTGCACAGTTAAATATCCCGGCTGCTGCCATACAATGGCCTGTAGCTCCTTTAATAGAGCTAACCCAGGGAGAAGTTGAGTTTAGCGTAAATAACTGCTTAATAGCTTTAGCCTCGGTAATATCATTAATTACTGTCCCTGTCCCATGGGCACATATATATCCCACATCCTCTGGTGATACGGAGGCATTTTTTAATGCCTTTTGCATCAACTGCAGGAATACCTTACCTGTCTCATCAGGAGATGTCATACGTTCCGCATCACAATTGGCAGCATAACCCTCTACTGTGCAGTATACCTCTTTTTTACGCTGAACAACTTTTTCTAACGGCTCCAGAATAAGAACAATAGCTGCCTCACCTATACTTATACCTCTTCGATCTCGATCAAAAGGTCTGCATCTATCAGGATCAATGGATCTTAATCCGTAAAATCCAGAATGAGTTAACTGACACAGAGTGTCCGCACAACCTGCAATGGCACAGTCACATTCTCCCGTGGATACAAGATCAAAGGAGTATCCAAGAGCAAGAGAACTGGATGAACAGGCTGTAGCAATCATCATTTTGGGACCGAAAAGTCTGAACCTGTTAGCGATAATTTTTTCAGAACTTGCCATCCCTATTGGAACTCTTGTTATGTTTCTATTTTTAGAAATATCAAGGGTCAGCTGAGACTCAAACTCCTCTATATTTAAGGCACTCGAAGCCCCTGCTCCTATAATAACTGCTGTATTTGAAGGTAAAGAGTTTATTTTTGCATCATCTATAGCCATTGAGGTTGCATGGCATAAAAGACGATCTCCCCAATAAAGATCTTCAGGTAAAGTATTATCCAATCCAGGAACAGGATCAAAATCAACTGGAGCAGCCATATGTAATGCTGTTTCATCTGGGTCCACGGGAAACTTAAAAATGTTTGTAGGCCGGATACCGGTTTTGCCTGTCAGTAAATTTTGCCAGAACTTTTTCCATCCCGTTCCCAGGGGAGTGATCATACCTATACCACTAATGCATACCTTTCTTTTCTTCATGAAAAAACCTGTCTTCCTTCATCTATTGTAAAGTATAACTCGCCATTTGCCATTATCTTTTCCTGGCATGATATTTTGGTAGATACCTTGGCGGCATTGCCAAGTCTCGCAATCACTTCCAGCTCAATAGTTAACCTCATTCCAGGAGTTACAACATTTTTAAAGACAAAATTTTTTACAGTACCAAGATACCCTGCCCTGCTGTATGTTGTTACCTTTGAATCCTGTTTATAGCAGAATGTAACAAATGCCAACTGGGCAGCTGCTTCTATAAGAAAAATTCCCGGATAGATTGGATTTCCTGGAAAGTGACAGGTAAATATTGGATCTTCTGGATCAATATATTTAAGAGCTTTCGCTGATTTTCCAGGTACTAAATCAAATACTTCATTAATATGAACAAAAGGAGGCTGATGGGGAAGAATACTTTGAATATCTTCTTGATCAAGCCTTATAAGCTTTTGAGGATTCATCTTATCCAACACTACCATCTTTTTATATTTTATATACTTAAACCACCGTCAATGCGAATGGTCTCACCGGTAATATACCTGGATTTATCCGAAGCAAGAAAAAGTGCTAAATCGGCTATATCTTCAGGAGTACCTATACGGCGAAGCGGAATTTGTCTTAGCATTTGTTTATCTTCCTGACTTTTAAAAGTATCCATTAGCTCTGTCTGAACGTAGCCTGGAGCAATACAATTCACCCTGATATTCCACCGGCCAAGTTCCTTAGCTAAGGATTTTGTGAGGGTCACAATACCTGCCTTAGCAGCAGCGTAGTTACTTTGTCCTACCAAAGGCCTGAATGCACTTATAGAAGCCATATTAATAATAACTCCGTAACGCTGCTCAATCATCAGGAGACTAACGAATTTACTACAAAGATACGTTCCCTTAAGATGTACCGCAATAACGCGATCCCAGTCCTCTTCCGGAATCAAAGTAAAAACAGAATTTGCCATAACACCTGCGTTGTTTACCAAAACATCAATTCGACCAAAGCGTCGCTTTACAGATGAAATCATTGCCTCTACTTCAGCAGAGCAGCTTACATCAGCCTGAATAGCAAGACAATCGGTATACCTTTTAACCTGATGTTCCACTTCCTCTGCTCTGGTATGTCTGGACATATAGTTAAAGGCAATTCGGTAACCAACTTTTGCAAAGGCAATACATAAGGCCGCTCCAATACCACGAGATCCACCTGTAATTAGAGCCACCTTTTCTTCACCCGAGGTGGTACCCATTTTTAATTCCGTAAACCTTGATTAGTTATCTTAAAAGTTTATCACGCAAAAAAAATTTTGTCAAACCAGATGCATCTTATAGATGGGACAGTTTTAGAAGTGACCTCTTTGACCTTTCTTAAGTTTCTGTTATAATATTGACAACAAAGTAAGGGGGTGGATCCAAGATGGAGGAACTTTTAAAGAAAGTTTTGCTCATAGGAGTGGGGGCTGCCATGCTTACCAGAGAAAAACTGGAGAATTTTCTTGATGAGTTGAGTAAAACTCCGGAAAAGATAAAAGAAGGTGATATTTTATCCCAGATAATTAAAAAAGGACAGGAGGCAAGAGAAGAGCTGGAAAGAAAAATAGGAAAAAGATTGGAGAAGATCATTGACAGGGCCAATTTTGCAACCAAGGAGGATATTGCAAGGGTAGAAAGAAAAATAGGAAAGTTAGAAGAGAAAATAGG
>JAGGTG010000179.1 GCA_021163905.1 Candidatus Aerophobota bacterium | reverse complement strand
CACAGCCAAAAAGCGGGAGGCCGAGCTGCAGTAAAGTTAGAGGTGATACCAAACTATAGCGAGGCCGGTTTCCGTGGGATACCCAGGGAGCCCCTTAGGGGGAGCAGCGAGCGAAGCGAAGCGTTGAGGGGGAAATGCGAAGCATTGCCCCCTCAATTAGCTTGACTAGCAGCCCTTTACTGTTTTTTCATCTCCTCCATAATTTTCTCTGTAGCACTTACTCCAAGTCGAGTAGCTCCTGCTTTTAACATATCGATAGCCTTGTTTAAACTACGTATCCCTCCAGCTGCCTTTATTCCAAGCCTGGGGCCTACTATTTTGTACATAAGTTTTACATCTTCCACTTTTGCTCCATCTGAACCAAAACCTGTAGATGTTTTTACATAATGAGCTCCAGCTTCCTCGGCTAATCTACAAGCTTTGATTTTCTCATCATCTGTTAAATAACAGTTCTCCAGAATAACCTTTACGAGAGCTCCCCGGGATACCTCAACAACTTTACGAATATCATCCACAACATATCGATGATCACCGTTTTTAAGAGCTGCCACATTGATAACCATATCCAGCTCCTCAGCTCCTTTTTCAATGGCATATTTTGCCTCAGCTGCTTTTACCTCTGGAATACTCTGTCCGAATGGAAAGGCAACAACTGCTGACACCTTAACTCCGGATCCTTTCAAAATATCAACGCAAAGATCAACATAGTACGGATTTACACAAACTGCTGCCACTTTATACCTGAGGGCTAATTCACATCCTTTTTTTATATCATCTCTGGTTAGATTTGGTCTTAGCATAGCGTGGTCTATAGTCTTTGCCAGCTTCTCAGCAGTAAGGGAGGCTACGTCTATTTTCTCATATTTCATTTTGCTCTCCGTTTAATGTTAAATTTATAAAGGGCCTCTGGCTATCCAGAAGCTCTTGTATTTTAGTTATAATTATCTTTTTTTTAATCTTCCTTCACCTTAACCCATTCACCGGTCTTAGCACTTTTTAAAATAGCCTCACACAAAAGTTGCTGAATATGTCCATCCTCGAAAGTAGGAAAATCAGGTTTAACACCTTCCTTGTATTTTTCATCTCTGATATACTCGTAGATAGCTCTGTTGCATTGAGTATGGGTATCAGGGAATCCCTCACCATGCCCTCCTGGATAACGGGCATATTTTCTTACCGATTCATCAATTAAGGCTGGATCTTTTGGCAGTATTTCATTTGGTTTATCCCTATAACCTATCCATAATTCATTAGCTCTTTCCTCATCCCAGGCAAGGGCAGAAGTTGATCCGTATATTTCAAAGAAAAGACGGGATTTTCTCCCTGCAGTTACTTCAGAGACAGTCATCACTCCTCGTGCCTGAGAATCGGCAAATTTAAAAAGAACAATTGCCAGATCTTCAGTATCAACTTTTACTTCCTCATACTCAACCATCTTTTTTATTTCTTTTCCGGCAAATGTTTCTACTTTTCCCCTGGGTTTTTTTCTCAGGGGGATAAATGTTGCAAGATCAGCAAGTACTGATTCTATTTTGAGAGATGTAACAAACTGGATTGTATCCATCCAGTGAGTACCAATATCCCCAACGGCTCTTAGTTTTCCTCCTTTACTTGCCTCCACTCTCCAGTTATAATCTGTATCGTAAAGAAGCCAATCCTGTAGAAAGCCTCCCTGAATAAGGTAAATAGAGCCAAGAGCTCCCTTTTGGATTAGAGCCTTTGATTGCTGGACAAGAGGAAAAAAGCGGTGATTAAATGTTACGGCATTAACCAGTTTCTTCTTTTTAGCAAGATCAACAAGGGTCCTGGATTCCTCAGAATTTACCGCAAGAGGTTTATCGCAAACAACATGTTTTCCAGCTTCAAGTGCGGCTTTAGCTTGGGGAAAGTGAAGATAATTTGGACTTGTAATCTGAACCACTTCAACTTCATCATCTTCTATTAAATCTCGATAATCACCATAGGCTTTAGGAATAGAAAGTGCCTTTGCTTTAGCTTTAGCCGTTTCTTCGCTTGAAGTGGCAAGAGCCACTACCTCCACAAAACCTAAACGGCGAATAGACTCAATATGTACCGGACCTATAAAACCTGCCCCTATTACTCCTACCTTAATTTTTTCTGACACGATATCCTCCTTTTGATTTCTTATCCTGAAGTAATTTTAAAAGTTGATGTAAAGATAAAGTATTTACCACATCCTCTTTTTCTAACCATCCTCTCCTGGCAGTAACCACTCCCAGTTTAATAAAATCAAGGGAATCTTTATTATGAGAATCAGTATTTATAACTATTTTTACTCCCTTTTTCTTTGCCTCCATTGCCCAGTAATCCGTGAGATCTAATCTCTCAGGTTGAGAGTTTATCTCCACCCAGACCCCTTCCTCAGCTGCAACATTGAGCACTTCATTGAGATCTATTGCATAGGGTTCTCTTTCTCCAATTAGTCTTCCTGAAGGATGAGCCAGTATATTTACCATAGGATGTCGTAAAGCTTTAATTACTCTGTTAGTGATGGTTTTCTCATCCTGTTTAAATCCTGTATGGATGGCAGCAATTACTACATCTAATTTTGATAAAACCTCCTCAGGAAAATCAAGAGAACCATCTTTATTTATGTTAACTTCAGCTCCGGTTAAGATCTTAAAGCCGTTTAATTTGGAATTTAGCTCTTTTATTTTTTTAATCTGGGATAGAATACTCTCAATACTAAGTCCTCTTGCTACTTTAAGTGAGGAGGAATGATCGGTTATGGCAATATACTGATAACCTTTAGCTATAGCTCCTTCCACCATCTCTTCTATATCATTTTTTCCATCGCTGTATGTTGTATGAATGTGTAGATCACCTTTAATATCCTTTTCGGTTAAAAGATCCGGAAGAGATCCTTTCTCTGCCGCCTCAATTTCTCCCCGATCCTCTCTTAATTCAGGCGGGATAAAGTGAAGATTCAAAATACTGTAAACCTCCTCTTCTTTTTCTCCGGCAATTTTTTCCCCCTCCTGATTAAAAACCCCGTATTCATTTATCTTTAATCCTCTCCTTATCGCTCTTTCCCTTAATTTTATATTATGGGATTTGGAACCTGTAAAATACTGAAGAGCTGCTCCAAAAGACTCAGAACTGACAACTCTAAGATCCATCTGAAATCCTTGATCTGTAAGAATACTTGTTTTTGTTTCTCCCTTTACCAGCACTTCCTCAACAAAAGATAAGTTACTAAATGCATCCATAAGAGAATCAGGATTTGATGAGGTTGCTAAAATATCAATATCCCCTATGGTTTCCTTTCCTCTTCTTAAACTACCTGCCGGGGAGATTTTTTCGATTAGAGAAGAAGCTTTTGTGGTTAGTTCAGATATAACAGCATTTACCAGAGGTAAAGCTCTACCCAAAAGCATTCTTGAGCTTCGCATTCTGTATAGTTTTATACCTCGCAGGATGTTTTTTTCTTTTCGCTCACCCATCCCTGCAAGTCCTCTAAGCATCCCCTTTTTAGCAGCATCTTCCAGCTCTTCTACATTTTTTATACCCATTTTTTCATACAGAAGCTTAGCTGTTTTGGGGCCTACATCTGGTATAGAGATAATCTCAATTAATCCCGGTGGAAAGTTGGATTTTAGCTGTTCGTAAAGGGGTAGGGTGCCTGTTTTAATAATTGTCTCAATTTTTTCAAGTATTCCCTTTCCAATACCAGGAATTTGTTTTAGCTTTCCTTCTCGATAAAGTTCCTCTATGTTACCGGATAAATGCTCTAAAATATCAGCTGCTTTTTCATAGGCTCTTATCCTAAAAGGATTCTCTCCTTTTATAGATAAAAGATCAGCTATTTCTCTAAAAATACGGGCGATTTTTATATTATCGACTTTCATGAGACCTCGTTTATACTTTATTACTTTACCAGGATTTTGTTAAAAATTTCCCTTGCCTTTTTTTCAAGCTCTTTTATATCCCCATCATTTTGAATTACAAAATCAGCCCTTTTTATTTTCTCTTCCTGGGGAAGTTGAGCTTTCAAAAAAACCTCTATTTCTTTTAAACTCATACCTGTAGCTTTTTTTATTCTCTGTATCTGATGTTCCTTAGAACAGTAAACCACAATAGTTTTGTTCAGAAAAAAGTCCCATCCTGCCTCAAATATAAGAGCAGCCTCAATTACTGCAATTTCTGTTTTATCTTTTGTTAGAAGTTTCCATATTTCTTTTTTTATAATCGGATGTAGAACTTCGTTTAATTTTTCAAGCTTTTCTGGATTGTTAATTATTTTACCTCTTATTTTACTTCTTATAATTTCTCCTTTTGAATTTAAAATATCACCACCAAATATCTGTATAACTTCTTTTTTTACCCTTTCTTTTTTGAGAATCTCATGGCCAACTTCATCAGCCTTTATAACTTTTAAGCCCCATTTTTCAAGAAAAGATGCAACTGTACTTTTACCACAACCCATATTACCCGTTAGTCCAATTAAAAATTTACCCTCAGCTTGAGTCATTTCCTCAAGGACTTCTTTAAGCTTTCTGAGGGCAACTCCTCTGTGAGAAATGGAGTTTTTCTCATCCTGAGAAAGCTGGGCAAAGGTTTTATCCATACCTTCAGGTTGAAAAACAGGATCATACCCAAAACCCTCTTTTCCATATGGTTTTGTAGTTATTCTTCCCCGACAGATCCCCTCTACCACTAATTCTTTTCCCTTAGGGCTAACAAGAGCCATCACACATTTAAAGGTAGCCGATCTTTTCTCCTCCGGTATTCCCTTTAACAAAGAGAGCAATTTCCTGTTATTATCATCATAGGATGCATCCTCTCCAGCAAAACGGGAGGAAAATACCCCTGGTTTTCCTCCCAGAGCCTCCACCTCCAGACCTGAGTCATCGGCCAGAGAGATTTTTCCTGTTTTTCTAACAACAGCTCTTGCTTTAATTAGAGCATTCTCTCTTAAAGTAGATCCAGTTTCTTCAACTATTGGAAACTCGGGAAAGTCATTAAAGGTAAGTATTTTTACATTAACATTATCCAGGAGTTTTTTTATCTCTTTTATCTTATCTTTATTCCTGGTTGCTAAAACTATTTCCATATTCAGAATCTATTAACTTTTTTTCTCTTGCAATAAGTGATTTTATTCCCTTTTGAGCAAGGGCTATTAATCTGTTGAGAATCTCGTAACTGAATGCATAACCTTCTCCACTGACCTGAACCTCTACAAATTTATCACGTGCGGTCATAACAACATTCATATCTACACTGGCTCTAGAATCCTCATAAAAGGAAAGATCCAGCAGTGGCTCACCATTAACTATACCTACAGAGATTGCTGCCACAAAATCTTTAATTATGGATCCTTCTATTATTCTTTTTTCTCTAAGCCAGCGATCAACATCAAGAAGAGAAATAAATGAACCTGTTATAGCTGCACATCTTGTTCCTCCATCTGCCTGGAGAACATCGCAATCTATCCATATGGTCTTTTCTGGGATCTTATTTAGATCCACAACGGCCCTTAAGGATCTACCTATTATCCTTTGAATTTCATAGGATCTTCCCTTCTTCTGGTCTATTTCACGAGGAGACCTGTTTGGGGTGGAATAGGGAAGCATTGAATATTCCGCGGTCAGCCATCCCGTTTTACTTCCCCTTAAAAAGGGAGGTACCCCTTCCTCCACCATGGCAACACATAGAACTTTTGTATTACCAAAACTTATCAGAGTTGATCCTTGAGCATAATGGATAAATCCTCTCTGGATAGATATTGGCCTTATTTCATCAGACTTCCTGCCGTCTATTCTCATAAAAGAACCTTTTAATATCCTTATTTTACTGATCCTTTTTATTAGAGTTCCAGTGATTGAGTGAGTCTTGCAACCATTTATGTGCTTTATTTATTGTATCGAAAATTGCTCCAAGTAAGATGCCAAGAAAAACGAGGAATATCATTAAGATAACTGGCCAGGCAATTATAAGAATGAGAGCCACGATAAAACCTGCAATTCCGCCAAGTATTTTACCTTTATTGATTTTAATGGACTTCCACATTTTAGTTATGTTGTTTTCTTAGAAAAGTAGGAACATCAAGATCCTGGTCATCGTAGATATCAAGTTTAAGATTCTGCTGGTATGATTTTTCTTCTCCCATTTCCAGTTCTATATTCCTCGTGCTTGAGAGCATGAGGGTAAGTGAAATCTCATCCGATAAATTATTCTCAGTATAAACTCCGAAGTTAACAGGAACAGAGGGATTTACCTGCTTTTTCAAAGATAGGATAATCCTTTCGAGTTGTTTTAATTCAAAATTTTCTCCACTGCGAATAATTAGTAAAATACCCTTTGTTTTTTTAAGAGGAATTTTTCCCCATAGAGGAGAGTAAAGTACCTGTTCAACTGCCTCTTCTATGCGCCTTTCGCCACTTCCCTTACCGGCAGCAATTATTATCTGCCTTCCCCTGCCTAAAAATGATTTTATATCAGCAAAATCCAGACTTATAATTCCTGGGGTATAGAGAATATTTCCAATTGAGGAAATGAGAAGCTTAAAAACCTCGTCTATTTTCATAAAAGCTTCTTTTAACGATAAAGGTGTAGAAATACCTTCCAGATTAGAATTTTCCATATTTAAAAGCACATTGTTAGAAACAACAACTGCACCATCCACCATCTGCCATAATTTTTCAAGGGCATCTTTTGCTTCTGCAACTTTTTCCTCCCCCTCGAAATTAAAAGGTAAAATAAAAAACCCAATGCTTAAGCATCCAATTTCTTTAGCGATTTTTAGAATAACAGGAGATGCTCCTGTTCCCAATCCTTTACCCAGACCACAGACCACAAAGAGAAGATCAACCCCGGTTAAGCTTTTTCTTATCTTATCTTCTGACTCTTCGGCAATCCTGCGGGCTATCTCTTTGTCCCCTCCTGTTCCCCATCCCCGTGTAACAGATTCTCCAAGTTGCAGTTTATCTATACCTGCACATTCCTCAAGTTTTCTTGCGTTGGAATCAATTGCCGTAAAACTAATATGATTCCAGGATTGAGAATAGATCCGTGATAAAATACTGCAGCCGGCGCCTCCTACTCCCATAATTTTTATTCTGGCAGTAAAGATATCAGATCCTTTTGTCTTTTTTTTCTGAAGTTCACCTGATTCAAATTTGATCACGGATAACTCCTAAAATTGGGATAAAAACCTAAGATCATTTTGGAAAAAAAGACGGATATCATCTATTCCATACTTAAGCATGCAGATTCTTTCCACTCCCATACCAAATGCGAAGCCCTGGTATTTTTCCGGATCATAACCCACCTTTTTAAAAACCTCTGGATCTACCATTCCAGATCCCAGTATTTCAAGCCATCCTTTGTTGGAACAAACACTACAGCCAGAACCTCCACATATTATACAGCTTATGTCTACTTCAGCACTTGGTTCTGTAAAAGGGAAATAACTGGGACGGAAACGAAGTCGAGTATTTTTTCCAAACATCTGATGGACAAAGTAGGTAAGGGTTCCTTTAAGATCAGCAAAGGTTATATTTTTATCAACTGCAAGTCCTTCAACTTGATGGAAAACAGGGAAATGGGAAGCATCAATAGCATCTCTTCTATAACAGAGACCAGGAGAAATCATCCTTATTGGAGGCTGAGATTTTTCCATTACTCTTATTTGAACTGGTGAGGTCTGGGTTCTCAAAAGATGTGTTGAGTCAATATAAAATGAGTCCTGTTCATCTCTTGCAGGATGATACTTGGGCATATTTAGAGCTTCAAAGTTATAGTATTCGGTCTCTATTTCCGGTCCAACTACCACTTCAAATCCAAGTCCAATGAAAATATCCTTAATTTCATTTAAAACCTGGTTTATCGGATGGACTTTTCCAATAAGAGGTATTTTGCCTGGAAGGGTAATATCAATTTTCTTTAATACCTTTTCCCCTTTTTTAAAGGACTCCTCTTTTTTTTGGAGAAGCTGTTCTGCCTCTTTTTTAAGCTTATTTAATAAATTTCCAACCCTTGGTCTATCCTTTAAGGGAAGTTCGGGAATTTTCTTAAGTAGCAAAGTTATCTCCCCTCTTTTTCTGCCTAAAAGTTCTATTCTTATCTTTTCTATTTCCTCTTTTGTTTTTGCACTGTTTATCCTTTCCTTCAGGTTAGTTTCAAGATTTTTTATCTTTTCCATTATTTGCATTGTTTTTCCTCGAGTATCGATATAAAAGACGGTTAATTGCGTTAAGATAAGCCTTAGCACTTGCCTCTATTATATCAGTGGAGGATCCTCTGCCTGAAACAAGAATATCTCCCCTTTTAATCTTTATCGTTACCTCTCCCAGGGCATCTTTACCGCCAGTTACTGCTTGAAGAGAGTAATCTACCAGGGTCAAATCCAATCCACACACACGATCTATAGCCCGATAAACAGCATCAACCGGTCCATCTCCACAGGCTGCCTCCTGGTATACTTTATCTCCTTTCCTTATTCTCACTGTTGCTGTTGGCAATATCTTATTCCCGGTGACGGTATGTATATATTCAAGTAAAAAAATCTCAGGGATCTGAGCTATTTGCTCTTCTACAAGAGATATTAGATCCTCATCAAATATCTCCCTTTTTCTCTCAGCTAATTTTTTAAAAGCTTCGAAAGCTTTCTCTATTTGATCCTGTTCTAATTGAAATCCCAGTTGTTTTAGTCTTTCTTTAAAAGCATGACGACCTGAGAGTTTACCTAAAACCAGCTCACTTTTATCTAGTCCAATTGATGCAGGATCTATAATTTCGTAGGTGCTTGTTTTTTTAAGTACCCCGTCCTGATGGATACCCGATTCATGTCGAAAGGCATTTTTCCCAACAATTGCCTTGTTCGGCTGGACAGGTATACCTGTAAGATGGGATACCACATGGCTTACCCAGTAGATCTTTCTTGTATCAATATCTGTATAAAAGTCAAAAAGATCTTTTCTTGTTTTTATGGCCATAACTATCTCTTCTAAAGCAGCATTTCCTGCTCTTTCACCAATTCCATTAATGGTACATTCTATCTGTCTTGCCCCTTCTTTTACAGCAGAGAGGGAATTGGCAGTTGCAAGCCCCAGATCATTATGACAGTGGACGCTAATTTGTACCTTGTTAATATCTGGCACTTTATCGATTATTTTCCTGATCAAACCCCCAAACTCATCTGGTGTTGAGTATCCAACAGTGTCAGGAATGTTAATAACCTTCGCTCCAGCTTCAATAACAGCTTGAATAATTTCATAGAGAAAAGATGGATCACTTCTGGAGGCATCCTCAGGAGAAAATTCTACCTCATCAGTATAGTCCCTTGCAAGTTTAACAGCATCTACAGCTATTTTAAGTACCTGCTGGGGAGATTTTCTTAATTTATATTCCATATGTATAGGAGAGGTTGCTATGAAGGTATGAATTCTACCTTTTCTTGCATTTTTAATAGCTTCTCCTGCTTTCTTAATATCGGAAGGAAGAGCTCTTGCAAGAGCAGTTATGGTTGTAGTTTCAATTTCCCGGCTAATAATTTTTATTGCCTCAAAATCGCTAAAGGAGGAGGCTGGAAAACCAGCTTCAATCACATCAACCTTTAGTTTCTCAAGTTCCCTGGCAATTTTTAACTTTTCTTTTGGTGTAAGTGTTACTCCTGGTGTTTGTTCACCATCCCGCAAAGTTGTATCAAATATATAAATCTTTTCCATTCCTGCTACCTTTTTCCCTGGATTATAGATAACTATAGCAAACTGAGGTAAAAAGTCCAGAAATCAAAAAGGTTGGTAAAAATCATCTTTATGCGTAAAAAGGTAGTAAGCCCTTTTTAATTCCTCTGGAGTATTAACACCCATGGCTACTTTTGGATCTTTAGATAAAAAGGCCTCTACCCGTTCACCTTCTCGATATAGAAACTCAAAAATATCGGTTAGATAAATTTCTCCAGTTACCTTATTTGGCCTGAGGAGAGGAATAAGGGGAGTGATCTTCTCGGTGTCAAAACAGTAAATTCCGGAATTTACCTCCTTTATTTTTAATTCCTCTTGCGTAGCATTTTTGCTTTCTACTATTTTTTTAACTGATTCATATCCGTTTCGGATAACCCTTCCATAGTATCCAGGATCAGGCAGGATAGCTGTTAGTATAGTTGCGGCTGGTTTTTTACTTTCGTGATACCGAACAAGATTATGCAGAACGGATGGGCTAACAAAGGGAGCATCTCCTGGAAGAACCACCAGTTTACCAGAGGAATTATCGATAAGAGAAATTGCTCTTCTTAGAGCATCGCCCGTACCCAGTCTTTTTTCCTGGTAAGCATATTTGCATTTACTTCCGAGGACTTCTTTTATTTTATCTGCTTGATGACCCACCACTACAATTATTTTATCTATCCCTGCCTCGATGCAGGCCTGTACCGGAAATTCAACGAGACAGCGATGCCCCAGGCGATGGAGTAATTTACTGAGATCCGATCTCATCCTTTTACTTTCTCCAGCAGCCAGCACAACTGCACTTACGTCCTTCAATTGGATCCCCCTTTAAAATTTTCCCTTTTTATTTTTTCTCTAAGTTAGCAATTAAAAAGAGCCTTGTCAATAGAATATAGTTTGATATTGATACACTTTCTGGCTATCAGAAAGAGGGGATCACAATCCTTCCTTCTTCATCTCCTATTTCCTGGTAATTTCCTCTCCACCTGCAGTATGCCGTGTAGGCACATAAAATGGCATCAAGTATATGAGGAGAGTAAAGTCTTTTCTCAGGTGGAGTAAGGTTTCTTATCCATTTTAACAGTTCTTTTTGAAGGGAACTGCGCCATATTCTGGTAGGTTTTTTGCCTTCTGTTTTAATTTTAAGTATATTTTGCGTTGCTCTTGGATAAACTTCTATACATCTGTAACCTTTTCTGGAAAGAATGTGATGAAGCTGTATAGCTCTTTCTGTGAGTGAGGAAAGTAAAAGAGGTGAAAAAGCCGGTGACCCAAAATTGCGTATCTTTCTGTCACACAACCTCATCTTATTTCTACTTTTGGGAAAACTAAGAGGAGCATCTATACCTATCCATTCAGGCTGAAGTCTATCTATACAATCCAGGATTTCTTTATCAGTTAAAACTTCATTTGGTTCAAGGATAATTCTGAGGTTCTTATCCAGAAATGCAACTCCTGTGGATCTATACTTACTTCCAGCCAGATCAATTCCCATGAATATCTTGATAGAATTTTTTTCCATTAACTTTTCTTTAAGGAACTAAGGATAAATTTGAATTCCTCAACTTTTAATAGATAAGACATTCCTGCCACTATTCCTATCCCCGAGATTAAACTTAAAAGTATATATAAAATCTGAGATAAAAAAGAAGACCCTGGGGCAAAAAAAACTGACAGAGCATAGATTCCTCCTCCCATAATTGTGGATATAAACACTATTTTTATAAATGAGGTTAAAATTGACCGTCCACCAATTTTTCCTATTTTTTTTCTTAAGAAAAACCCCAGCACTCCCATGTTAAAAATCATTGAAAGAGAAGTTGCAAGGGCAAGCCCCATATGCTTTAGCGGACCAATTAAGATAAAATTAAGTATTACATTCAAACCCAATGTTGCAAGAGAGATCTTGAAGGGAGTTGTAACATCCTGAAGAGAGTAAAAAGCTCTTGAGAGAATCATAACCCCACCCATGGCAAAAAGACCTAATGAGTAGTAAAAAAGTGCTCCACTTGTGATAAGAGTATCCTGATAGGAGAAAGCTCCGTGCTGGAATAAAATGCTGATAAGTTGTTTTCTTAACATAATCATTCCCACTGATGATGGAATTAAAAGGAAAAATACAAGTTTTATACCTATGTTGATCATCCTTTTAACCTCTCCTTCATTTCCTTTTGCAACAAGGGAAGATAACTTTGGAAAGATAACAGTTGAAAGTGCTATGGGGAAAAGACCAAGTGGAAATTGAATAAGGCGCATAGCGTATTGAAGTCCTGAAATGCTCCCTGCTGGAAGAGTTGAGGCAAATATTCTGGTAATTATAATACTTACCTGTAAAGTGATACTTCCCAGAACAGCTGGTAGAAGGAGTTGAAAAATTCTGATGATCCCCTCATTTTTTAAAGAAAGGATTAACTCATATTTAAATCCTATTTTTCTCAAAGATGGTATCTGAATAAGTAGTTGTAATATTCCTCCGGTGACAACTCCTATAGCTAAGCTGTAAATACCAAATTTACTTGCAAGTAAAAAGGCAAGTGCAATAAAGCAGATGTTGAAAAAAACAGGTGCAAAAGCAGGATAGGTAAAGTGCCCTTTGCAGTTGAGAATTGCCATAACAATAGCAGCAAGACTTATGAAGATGAGAAATGGCCACATAAGTTGTGTAAGATAAATGGTAAGGTTCATTTGATAAGGATTTTTTCTAAACCCAACTGCAAAATAGGGAAGGTAAAAAGGAGCAGAAATAATCCCCACTATCACAATGAAACTCACAAAAATAAATAATAAATTAAAGATATTATTTGCCAGCCTCCAGGCTTCTTTCTCCCCCTTTTTTGAGCACCACTCACTAAATACTGGAATGAAGGCTGTACTCAATGCTCCCTCAGCGAGGAGTGCTCGGAGTGTATTTGGTAAAGTAAATGCTAACCAGAAGGCATCGGTAGCTGGTGAATAACCAAACAGATAGGCAATTATCTGCAGCCTTATAAGACCTGTTATGCGAGAAAATAAAGTACCAATACTTACTATTCCAGCAGCTTTAACTATTCCCCCACCTTTTATTTTGTTTTCCATTTTATATCGTTAATCTCGTCTATCTCGTCTATCTCGTCTATCTCGTTTGTTTGGTTAATTTAGTTTATTTGGTTAAAAGCTTGAGCACATCTATGCATCAACTG
>JAGGTG010000041.1 GCA_021163905.1 Candidatus Aerophobota bacterium | reverse complement strand
GACCCTATTAACCAAATAAACTAAATGAACCAAAGTAACCAAATACACCAAATACACCAAATGAACCAAATAAACCAAATTAACCAAACACACCAGATAGACGAAACAGACGTTTTTCAGGGCAGCCCTGAATTTTTCCTGAAACTGGAGATGCATCTATTGACATTGGTTAAAATTATAGCTAAAATAAAAGAAAAAGGAGGATAATTACCACTATCTCCAAGAAGAGTTTAACCAAACCAGTTGGAGCAAAGAAAAAGGAAAGAGCTATCCTTGTTGCCCTTGATAAGGGCAGGATAGCTGGAGAAGAGTGGGGAGTTGAAGACTCCCTGGAGGAACTTTCCCGTTTAGTTCAAACGGCGGGAGGGATAGTCCAGACGAGAGTTGTCCAGGTAAGGTCCAGTCCTGATCCTGCCTTTTACATAGGAAAGGGAAAAGTGGAGGAGATTGCTCGTTTGTGCGATGAGCTACAGGTAGATGTAGTTATTTTTGACCATGATCTCACTCCTTCTCAGCAGTCAAATATTGAAGAAAAGATAGGAGTAAAGGTAGTAGATAGAACTCAGCTTATTCTTGATATTTTTGCACTGAGAGCTAACTCTGCGATGGGTAAAATCCAGGTTGAACTCGCCCAGCTTAATTATCTTCTTCCAAGATTAAAGGGAAAGGGAATTCTTCTATCTCGCCTTGGAGGAGGAATAGGAACAAGGGGTCCTGGAGAAACCAAGCTGGAAGTTGATAGAAGGAAGATTAAGGAGCGTATAGTAACATTAACCAGGAAAATTAAACAAATAGAAAGACAGCGTGAGACAATTAGAAAAAGAAGGAAAAAATGGTGGGTTGCTGCTCTAATAGGTTATACAAATGTTGGAAAGTCAACTCTTCTCAATCGCTTAGCTAAGGCACGTGTTAAGGTGGATGATAAGTTATTTGCCACTCTTGATCCTACTACCAGAAAAGTTATTCTACCCAATAACCAGGTAATTTTGCTTACCGATACAGTAGGATTTATAAATAAACTCCCCCATCACCTTGTAGCAGCTTTTCGGGCAACTTTACAGGAGGTAAAGGAAGCTGATATTCTTGTTAATGTTCTGGATGCTTCTCATCCCAAAGTTATGGAACAAAATGAGGCCACCTATACAGTTTTACGGGAGTTAAATGCCCGGGATAAACCTGTAATTAATGTGTTGAATAAGATTGATCTTGTTGAGGATAAGGCTAAGATAGAAAGGCTTAAAAAGTCTGTTGATTTTCCTGTGCTGGTATCAGCTCTAACAGGATCTGGAATTGATGATCTTTTAGATCGAATGGCCAGTATGCTGGATAAAGAAAGAGTAGATACTGTATTTTTCTTTCCCTACGATAGAAGCGATCTTATTTCTCTAATTTACAATGAAGGAGAGATAACTGGTAGAAAATACCTTCAAAATGAGGTTATGATTAAAGCAAAGGTAACCCCGGCACTGGCAAGAAAGTTGATCAGGTACAGGAATGGAAGAAGAAAAATTGAAAACTATAAAAGCAATGATTATGGAAAATGGAGGAAGGATAAATGAAGATTGCTCTTGCGGCGGATCACGCTGGATACAAATTAAAAGAAGTTGTAAAGGATTTTCTTAAAGAAAGAGATGTTCAATATCAGGATTTTGGGACCTATAGCGAGGAGTCCACTGATTTTGTGGACTGGGGAGAAAAGGCACTTGATGCAATAGTAAAGGGTGAGTTTGATAGGGGAATTCTTATATGTGGCACAGGACTTGGAATGAATATCCTGGCCAATAAATTTTCCGGGATTAGAGCAACACCCTGTTATGATCTTTATGCGGCACGTCTTTGTCGAGAACATAACAACTCCAATGTTTTAATACTGGCAGGAAGAATGACGGGGATTGATCTTGCCAGGGAAATAGTAAAGGTATGGCTTGAGGTAGAATTTCAAGGGGGGAGACATAAAAGACGATTGGATAAATTGAGAAAGATAGAACAGAAAAATTTCAAGTGAGGTTAAGTTTTGCTTAACCCCTGGATTATAGTAATACTTCTTATTTTGTGTATTGTAGCTTCGGCCTTCTTTTCCGGATCGGAAATTGCTCTTTCCTCGCTGGGTAAAATTACCCTGAAGAGGTTAGGTAAGGAGAATCCTCACAAAAAAAGGCAATTTGACCTTCTCCTTTCCGATCCATCAAGATGGCTGGTAACAATACTTATAGGTAACAATCTTGCCAACATAGCTGCAGCCAGTTTAGCTACTATCCTGATTGAGAACTGGTTAGGAGGAACTCAGGGAAAGGTTATTGGAATAGCAACAGGAGTTATGACGTTTATAATTTTGGTATTTGGAGAAGTTGCGCCTAAAAGGTACTGCCGTGAGCATGCAGAAAAAATTTCTCTTAAAGTTATAAGACCCATCTTTTTTCTATCAACTGTCCTTTCACCTGTAGTCAAAGCTCTTACTTTTTTAACCCAGGGGATTTTTGGAATTCCCTCAGGTGAGTCTTTAGTATCAAAGCCAATCACAGAGAAAGAAATCCACACCCTTATAGATATAGGCCAGGAGGAAGGAGCACTGGAAGAAAGAGAAGAAGAGCTCGTCCACTCGGCTCTTGAATTTGATGAAACAAGAGTTAAGGAGATAATGACTCCTCGCACAAAGGTGGTTGCTATACACAGTGAGGCCTCTCTTGTTGAGCTTACCAGGCTGATAAATGAGGCTGGCTATTCCAGGATACCTGTTTATGAGGGAAGATTGGATAATATTGTTGGAATAGCCTATATTAAGGATCTTTTATCAATTCCAGATAAATGGGATAAGCTGAAGGTAAAAGATATTATGCATCCTCCTGTTTTTGTCCCTTACACAACGAGATTGAGTGAGATTCTCTATCAGCTCCAGCGGAAAAAAACCCATCTTGCAATAGTCGTAGATGAGTACGGAGGAATGGCAGGAATTGTTACTATAGAGGATCTTCTGGAAGAGTTGGTGGGAGAGATAGAGGATGAATCCGATAAAGTCCTTCCGGAAAAAATTCAGCTTTTAAAAGACGGATCAGCTCTTGTAGAGGGAGATACGGATATTGACGAGATTAACGAAAAACTGGGAACCTCCCTTCCCGAAAAGGCTGTATCTTTTGAATCAATAGGAGGATTTATATTTAACTATCTGGGAAGGATTCCTCAGCGGGGAGAAACAATTATCGAAGATGGGGTAAAAATAGAAATTCTGGATGTTGATGCTCGACATATAAAGAAAGTAAAGATCTCCCCTCTTACCAGAGCAAAGCCACAAAACTAACTATTTATTGTTCCTTTTCCCATCTTAAAAGTTCCATCACTGTTGACAGAGTTCCTCCACTTTCTATTTCCTCTCTTATACGATTTTCCCTTTCCAGAACATCCATGGCACGATTGGCTATTTCCACTGCTCTTGCCTGAGGTATGACTACCAGCCCATCCTTATCCCCTACAATCCAATCATTGGTAAAAATTGTTTTTCCATCGATTTTTATTGGAACTCCTATTTCCCCAAATCCCTTGGGCTCTCCTGCATTAGGAGTGATGAGTTTTGCATAGACGGGAAATCCTAATTTATGGATTTCCTCAACATCTCTTATGCCCCCATGAATAACCACCCCTGCTAATTTTTTCCGAACAGCAGAATGAGTGGCAAGCTCACCCCAGATCGCAGGAGGAGTTCCACCTGCATCTATTACCAGAACCTGCCCCTTCTCCGCTTTATCAATAGCCTCCACTGGTTTTGCCCAGTCTCCTGGGTAAGTTCTAACTGTAAGGGCTTTTCCCACCAATTTTTTGTCAGGGTTAATTATTAAAAATCTACCAAGTTCACCTTCCCGGTGCATGGCATCGGATATATTTGCAGTTGATACCTTATACAGAATGGAGCTAATTTCCGGTTCTAAAACTCTCTTAAAAAGATCTGTTTTTATTACCTTTTTTTCTTTAATAGCCTCTTTTATTTTCCTGGTAGCTATCCTTGGATCCTTTGCCTTACAGATAGCTCCTCCTACGATAAGAATACTGGCACCGGCATCTACTATAGCCGCAGCAGTTTCAGAGTTTACGCCTCCAGCTACAGCAAGAGGCAGGTTTATCTTACCTGCTATCTCCCTTACAAGATCTGTTGGCTTTTCACCTCTCATCTGTGCATCTATTGGTATATGAATTCCCACAAAGTCGGCACCCATTTTTTCAATTTCTTTTGCTCTTTGCAGAGGAGATGAAACACTCATCAGATCAACCATGACTTTACCTCCATAATTCCTTGCTGCCAGAACACATTCCTGTATTGTTGGATCAGAGGCAACCCCCATAACACATACCACATCAGCTCCTGCTTTGAAAGCAATTTCTGCCTCTATTCTTCCCGCATCCATAATTTTAAGATCAGCAACAATGGTAACTGAGGGAAAGTTCTTTCTTAAAAGGCGGATACTTTCAACTCCTTCACTTTTTATTAGAGGAGTTCCCGCCTCAAGCCAGTCTGCACCTCCTTCAACTGCCAGGCTTGCGGCTTTAAGGGCTCTTTTTAAATTTATAAAATCTAAAGCCACCTGTAAAACCGGCTTCATTTAATTAGCCTCCTTTTTTAATTTAAATAAATATTTTGGCTATCTCATACACAAGTACTCCTCCTCCAAATATCCAGCAGTACCAGGAGAAAATGGTCAGTCTTTTTTCTCTTAGAAGTTTATGAAGTATTTTAAGTGCAACTATCCCAACCAGGAAGGATGTTAAAGTTCCTGCTAAACATACGGGAAAAGAGGGAGTACTGGATATCAGGGAAACTTTTCTGCTTTCCAGAATAAGGGCTCCTGTTACTGCAGGAATAAAGAGAAAAAAGCTGTATTGAAAAGATACCTCCCTTTTTAGCCCCTTTATAAGACCAGTTGAGATGGTTGTACCTGATCTTGATATTCCTGGAATTATTGCAACTCCCTGCATTACACCAATTATAAGAGCATCAATTGGTGTTATTTTTTGTTTTTCACAATTTTTTTTGTTTGAATTTGATCCAATTTTTTCTGCCAGCCACAGAAAAACTCCGGTGAAAAGAAGTCCTCCTCCAGAGACAAATACACCTTTAAAGAGAAATTCCTGTTCCCTTTGAAGTATAGCTCCCAGAATAGCGGTGGGTAATGTTCCAAGAATAACCATCAGGATTATCCAGCGTCTATTGGAATAATCCTCGTCTTTAATTTGAGGTTTGAGAATTGATATTAACATAAGTTTTAATTCTTTTCGAAAAAACACAATAACTGCAGCCAGGGTCCCGATATGTAGAAGGACATCAAAAAGAACCATTGGTTTTTTAAATCCCATATAATACTGAAATATAACAAGATGTCCGGAACTACTTATGGGAAGAAATTCGGTAAATCCCTGGAGTATCCCCAGAAAAAGGGCTTGCAGGAGGTTCATTCATCCCCTCTTTTTCTTTCTTTACAGATCCCTCTTTTGGAACTTCGGATGAAATCACACAGGTATTTAACCTCGGGGATTTCCTCCAGTTCATTTTCTATCTTTTCCAGGGCTTGAGATGTGTTTAACCCAGATCTAAAAAGGATCTTATAAGCTTTAAGTAAGTAGTTTCTCGTTTTTAAAGAAAAATTAGCTCTGCGAAGTCCAACAGTATTTAATCCCCATAAGGATGCAGGGTGACCATCGGCCATGGTGAAAGGAGGAATATCCTTAACCACCTTGGCACATCCTCCTATCATAGCATAGGCTCCTACTCTTACGTATTGATGTATAGCGGTTAGACCTCCAATCATTACCCTATCTTCGATCTTTACATAACCGGCAAGTGTTCCCATGTTAGCTATGACAACTCCATTACCCACCCAGCAATTATGGGCAATATGGGAGTAGGCCATAAGAAAGTTTTTATTACCTATATGAGTTGTGGTATCCTCTCCCGTACCTCTATGGATGGTTACGTATTCCCGGATAAGGTTATCATCTCCTATTTCAACAAAACTTCTTCCCCCTTTATAGTGAGTATCCTGAGCTGGTGTGCCTATAACTGTTCCCTGAAGGATTTGGCACCTTTTACCAATTTTAGTCCATCCCTCTATTGATACACAGGGTCCTATTTTTGTTCCCTCACCTATTTTGACATTCTCACCAATAATAGAATAAGGACCAATCTCAACTCCATCTCCAATTTCTGCATCCGGGTTTACTATAGCTGTAGGATGTATATTTACCCCCATTATCTTCCCCTTTATCCTATTCTCTGAATGATTTCATCAACGTACCTTGTGTAGTATTTTATATCAAAAAGATCATCTATCTCTCTTTGGGTAAGGTAATTTTTTATATCGGGGTCAGTTTTAATTAGATTTTTAAAATCTACTTTTTCTTCCCAGCAGCGCATGGCATTTCTCTGAACCCATATATAGGCATCCTCACGGGTAGCTCCTTTTTCCACTAATTTTAACATGATCCTCTGAGAGAAAAAAAGTCCTCTTGATAATTTGAGGTTTCTTTTCATATTTTCTGGATAAACTCTTAAGTTCTGGATAATTTCGGTGAACTTTGTTAACATGTAATCTATAAGAATGGTAGAATCAGGCAAAATTACCCTCTCGCAGGAGGAATGAGAGATATCTCTTTCTCCCCATAAATTTATATTTTCAAGCGCTGCAACAAGGTTTGCCCTGACCATTCTTGCCAGCCCACATATTCTCTCGCAGGTTATGGGATTTTTTTTGTGGGGCATAGCTGATGAGCCTTTTTGCCCCCTGCTAAACCCCTCCTCCAGTTCTAAAATTTCAGTTCTTTGCAGTGCCCTTATCTCAGTGCAGAACTTATCAAGAGAGGAGGCAAGTATGGCAAGAGTACTAAGGTAAAAACAGTGCCTGTCTCTTTGTACTATCTGATTTGATACAGGGCAGGGTTTTAGGCCTAATTTTTCACATACCCACCTTTCTATTTCAGGGTTAAGATGGGCATAAGTCCCAACTGCTCCGGAGATTTTCCCATAAGATATTTCCTCTTTTGCCATCCTTATTCTTGCAAGACTTCTTTTTACCTCCTCATACCACAGGGCAAATTTTAACCCGAGAGTGATAGGTTCGGCATGAACTCCATGAGTTCTTCCCATCATCAGGGTATCCTTGTATTCTATTGCCTTTTTCTTTAATATCTGCAGGAGTTTCTCAAGGTCCTTGATAATTATCTCGGATGCTCTTTTTAATTGAATAGCGGTTGTTGTATCGAGAATATCCGAGGAGGTAAGGCCAAGATGTATATACCTTGAAGACGGCCCAACCTTATGGGAAAGATCAGTTAAAAATGCTATCACATCGTGTTTTACCTCATTTTCTATCCTTTTAATATCATCTATATTAAAACTGGCCTTTTTCTTTATCTTTTCAACTACTTCACCTGGTATTTTTCCGAGTTTTGACCAGGCCTCACATACAAGAAGTTCTATCTGTAACCATATTTTAAGTTTTTCCTCTTCTTTCCATATGTTTTCCATTTCGGGAAGGGTATAACGGGGTATCATTATCTTTTCCTTATTTGCTTTTCCTTATTCTGGTGAGACTTACAATGGGAAGACCCCATATATGGATAAATCCAGAGGATGATTTTTGATCGAATATATCCTCTTTACTGTAGGTTGCAAGTTTCATATCGTAAAGAGAATAGACAGATTTTCTCCCCACCACCTGGCAGCTTCCTTTAAATAACTTAACCTTTACCTTTCCTGTTACCCATTTTTGTGTTGTGGAGATGAAGCTATCCATAGCTTCCCTTAGAGGAGAGTACCAGAGTCCATTGTAGATAAGCTCAGCGTATTTTTGAGCAATGAGTGGTTTGAAATGCAGTGTCTCCCTGTCAAGTGTTAAATCCTCCAGATATTGGTGGGATCTATGCAGGATAATGGCAGCAGGAGCCTCATATACTTCTCTTGATTTTATTCCCACCAGTCTATTTTCTACCATGTCAATTCTGCCAACTCCATTTTCTCCTCCAACTTCATTTAAAATTTCAATTAACCTTACAAGATTATAGTCTTTTCCATCTATTGCTACAGGACATCCTTCTTTAAATTCTATCTCGATATAGGTTGGTTTTGAGGGAGCCTTTTGGGGGTCTTTTGTTATCTGATAACTATCCTCAGGAGGTTCCTGCCAGGGATCTTCCAGGGGACCACATTCAATACTTATCCCCCATATATTTCGATCAATAGAATAAGGAGATGATTTTTTTATTTCAACAGGAATGCCTTTATCCCGGGCATACTCTATTTCCTCTTCCCTTGATTTAAATTCCCACTGTCTAACCGGAGCAATAACTTCAATGTCAGGATCAATTGCCTTTGCTGTTACCTCAAACCTGACCTGGTCATTTCCCTTACCTGTACAGCCATGGGCAATTGCATCGGCCCCTTCTTTTTGTGCTATTTTTACAAGTTCCTTTGCTATTAAGGGTCTTGCAAGAGCTGTAGCCAGGGGATATTTATCCTCGTACAGAGCTCCAGCTTTTAGAGCTGGAAGGATGTAGTTGTAGGCAAATTCCTCTCTTAAATCATTTATGTAAGCCTTGTTTGCTCCTGTTTTTTCCGCCTTTTCCTTTATTTTTTCAAGGAGTTCTCCCTGTCCGAGATTTGCTGTAAAGGTTATAACCTGCGCTGAGTATTTTTCCTTTAACCAGTGAAGTATAACCGATGTGTCAAGTCCACCTGAATAGGCTAAAACAATCTTTTTGATTTTTTCCATTTTCCCTCACCCTTTGTTTTTCGCTATTTGCAAATATATGTGCCAGTCGCAAAGGCTCAGGTATTCTGTGTCCCCTGCAACAGGTAAGCACAATTTTTAAAGCCTGGTCAAAATCAATTAAATTTCCCGGAGATACAAATACCGGACGGGTATCTTTCTTTGTTCTTACGGCAAAACCTACTAACTCATTCCCATCGTAAAGAGGCGCAAAGGATCCGGCCTCATCTGCCAGATTGTTGTAATCTCCTGTGAGTTTTGATTTGGCACATCCTATGGAGGAAATATTTAAGTATATTCCAAGATGAGTGGCAATACCCATCCTGCGTGGATGAGCTATTCCCTGACCATCAAAGAGTAAAAGATCGGCTTTTTCCTTTACCCTGCAGAGGGCATCAATAATACAGGGTCCTTCCCTGAAGGTTAAAAGTCCTGGAATATAAGGAAAATCAACCGATGATACTGTTGATACTTTCTCTATAAGATTTAACTGTGGATAACTGAAAACAAGAACACCGGCTACTGCCTTCTCTTTTTCGTAGGCAACATCTATAGCTGCTATTTTTTCTATTTTTCCTTCCTTTCTTTTAAGCTGGATTTTTTTTCTGAGTTTTAACTGAATTAAAATAGCACCGGATGCATCAACCTGCCAGGAATGTAGCCTGGAGATATTTCTTTGCTCAATCATTTCATCAGTTTAACAAGAATTGCTCTTTGGACATGGAGCCTGTTTTCAGCCTGTTCAAAGACTATACTGTTTTTTCCATCCATAACCTCATCTGTTATCTCCTCTCCTCTGTGGGCAGGTAAACAGTGCATTACAAGAACATCTGGTTTTGCCAGAGATAGAAGAGATCTATTAACCTGGTAAGGTTTAAATATCTTTTCCCTTATTTTTTTCTCATCCTCCTTCCCCATGCTAACCCAGGTATCGGTATAAACAACATCGGCCCCTTTTACTGCCTCTAAGGGAGATGTGGTTATAGTTATATTTGCCTTTTTATCTTTGGCTCTTTTTAAGATCGATGGATCAGGTTGATAGCCTTCTGGAGTTGCAACTACCATTTTAATCCCGAGTTTAGCTGCTCCAAGGATCAGGGAGTTACAAACGTTGTTTCCATCTCCAACATATGCAAATTTTATATTATCCAGCCTTTTCTTTTGCCATAATGTGTAGTAATCTGCCATTGCCTGACAGGGATGTAAAAGATCACTGAGGGCATTAATTACAGGAGCATCTGATGTGGCTGCAAATTTTACCAGTTTATCATGTTCATAGGTTCTAATTACAACCGCCTGAACGTACCTTGATAGGACTCTTGCCGTATCTTCCAGGCTTTCACCTCTTGCAAGTTGTATCTCTTTACTGGAGAGAAAAATTGGATACCCTCCCAGCTGATGAACTGCAACTTCAAAGGAAACCCTTGTTCTGGTGGAGGGTTTTTCAAATAAAAGAGCAACCACCTTTCCCCTTAGAGGTTTATAGCTTTCATCTTTTCTAAGAAATTTCTTTATATTATCTGAAAGATGAAATATATCGTATATCTCATCTTTTTCAAGGTCCCATATTGATAGAAAATCTCTTTTCATTTGTATTCCTTTAGTTTTTTCTCAATCACCCTGTTAGCCAGTTGAGGATTGGCTTTGCCTTTTGTTTTTCTCATTAGTTGACCTACCAGAAATTTCACTGCCTGATATTTGCCCTTTTGAAAGTCTTTAACTGCTTTTGGATTTTCGCGCAGCACCTCCTGCGCCATTTTTTCAAGACTTTCCTCGTCGCTGATCTGCTTCATACCCTTCTCCTCTATTATCTGGGTTACTCCTTTTCCCGTCCTGAACATCTCTTCCATAACTTCCTTGGCCATTGGTATGCTGAGGGTTCCTTTTTCTACTTCTGTAAGAAGATCGGCAATTCCACTTGGAGATATCTTTATACTTGCAAGTTTTTCCTGTTTTAAAAGTCTCATAAAATCTCCCATTATCCAGTTACTTACCAGCTTTGGTTTGGGGAATAGTTTAACACATTCCTCAAAATAATCCGCAAGGTCTCTTGAATCAGTTAAAACTGTAGCATCGTATTCTGGTAGCCTGTACTGTTTTAAAAATCTCTCAAATCTTTGCTGTGGAAGCTCAGGTAAACTTGCACTTAATTTTTCTATCCAGTTATCATCTATAGATAGGGGAGGAAGATCTGGCTCTGGAAAATAGCGGTAGTCGTGTGCCTCCTCCTTTCCTCTCATTAAGTAGGTTTTTTTAGCCCTTGAGTCCCAGAGGCGGGTTTCCTGTACAACTTTTTCTCCTCTATCAAGAAGCTCGGATTGTCTTCTTACCTCTTCCCATAATCCCTCTCTAAGTTCCTTAAAGGAGTTCATATTTTTTAGCTCTGTTTTAACACCCATTTTACCCTTCTCACTACTTATAGAGATGTTGGCATCGCAGCGCAAAGATCCCTCTTCCATATTGCAGTCACTCACCCTCAGGTATCTCAGGATCTTGCGCAATGTTACAAGGTATTCATAAGCCTCATCTGGTGATGCAAGTTCTGGACGTGATACTATTTCCATAAGTGGTATTCCAGCTCTGTTGTAATCAACAAAGCTCCAGTCTTTATCCTGCAGATTTTGCACTTCTGTTCCATGGATTAATTTGCCCGCATCCTCTTCCAGATGAATTCTTTCAATACCTATCTTTTTTGTTACTCCATTCACCTTTATTTGTATCCAGCCACCTTTTGCCAGAGGCTCATTGTACTGTGATATTTGATAATTCTTGGGAAGATCTGGATAGTAATAATTTTTACGGGCAAATCGGCAGTTCTTATTTATCTGAGAATTTAAGGCAAGAGCAGTGATAAGGGTGTATTCAACAGCTTTTTTGTTTATAACCGGCAAAACTCCGGGAAGTCCCAGACACACAGGGCAGGTGTGTGTGTTGGGAGGAGCTCCAAACTTTGTGCTACATCCACAGAAAAGTTTACTTTGCGTTAAAAGTTCGACATGAACCTCAAGTCCAATATTTATATGGTACTTCATTTTATAAACCCACTCCCTCTATTTTAGTTCCACACCACTTACATTTTCCGTTTTCTATATCTATCTTTTCAATCCAGAATCCCCTTCTTTTAATTAATACTCTACCACATTCCGGGCAGAAGGTATTTTCCCCCTCATCTCCGGGTACATTGCCGATATATACGTACTTTAACCCCTTTTCCAGACCTATTTTTCTTGCTCTGTGTAGAGTTTCAACTGGTGTTGGAGGATAGTTTCCCATTTTGTAAGCAGGGTAAAATCTGGAGATATGCCAGGGTGTGGTATCCTGTAAATTGGCTATAAATTTGGCTATTTCCCCAAGTTCCTCATCGCTGTCATTTAAGTCGGGGATTATAAGTGTTGTTATTTCTACCCATATCCCAAGTTCTTTCATAAGTTTTATACTTTCCAGAACTGCCTCCAGTTTTCCACCACATATTCTGCGATAAAAATCCTTCCTCATTGATTTAAGATCAACATTGGCCCCATCAAGAAAGGGGGATATTTCTTTTAGTGGCTCAGGCATAATGTATCCGTTGGTAACAAATACGTTTTTAATCCCGTAACTACTTGCTAATTTGCAGGTATCGTAGGCATACTCATAAAAAATAGTTGGTTCGGTGTAGGTATAGGCAATTATATTTGCCCCTTTTCTTCTTGTAATTTCCACTATCCTCTCCGGTGAGATTTTTTCTCCTGGAATTTCCTTGTTCTTTTTTGGAAGTTGAGAAATTGTATAATTCTGGCAATATAAACAGGTAAAATTACATCCCACCGTGGCAAAAGAAAATGCAGCTTCTCCGGGATAAAAATGGTAAAGGGGTTTTTTTTCAATGGGGTCTATTGCCCAGGAAATAGTTTTTTCATAGACAAGAGAGTACAGTTTTCCTTCTTTATTTTCTCTTACCCCGCATATTCCCCTTTTATCCTGTGAAATTACACATTGGTGAGGACAAAGCTGACATTTTACCTTCCCGCCCTTTAATTTTTCGTAAAATTTAGCCTCTTTCATCCCCCTTCCTACATCAACCTACCATAATAAAAGAGGATGGTTTGTCAAGCCTCTGTTGGGTAACACTAATCATATACTCCAGTTTCGGGAAAAATCCTGTAATTCCTTGCTTCCCGCCGAGTGTGTTTTTCATAATTGGTTTGCTGGTTGTTCGGTTAGTCAGTTGATCGGTTAATGCGTAGATGCGTATATGCGTCCTATGTCCGATGTCCTACGTCCAACGTCACTTTAGACTCAACGACGCAATAGACCCAACGACCCAACGACCCCATTAACCAAATAAACTAAATGAACCAAAGTAACCAAATA
>JAGGTG010000003.1 GCA_021163905.1 Candidatus Aerophobota bacterium | reverse complement strand
GTGCAATCAGAAGTATAAAAGTATATACCAGCAAATCCTTCTTCATCCCCCCCTTGCCAAGTTTAAAGCAAAAACCATTATAGATCTTGATAATAAAAAACTGTACAGTTTAAAATTAGATGAAAAAAATCAAACCATGCAGGAGTTAATTTTGTATGATTTTTCTTTTCCTGATCAAAAATTCCCTCAGGTAACCTTAGCCCAAAAGGGAAAAATTAAAGATGAAAAAATATTCCTTCAGAAGGTAAAATTTTACAGATTCAATAAAAACTACAGATTATTCCAAAGTGGCAGTTTTAGCCAGCAAATTATATACCTTTACCCTGAGGTAAAGGGAAACAAAGTTCTAAAAAAAGACAGCTGGGATATGACCTTCATGGAGATAAAGAAAAAACTCAAAGAAAAAAAATTATCTCCTGTAGAGAGAAGAAAACTGGAAACCGATCTCCATGGGAGAATAGCAATTCCCCTCGCAACTATCATTCTTGGTATTCTTGCTGTCCCTCTGGGTATAAAAGTAGAAAGAGGAGACAAATCCATAAGCCTAGGAATAAGCCTGGTAGTTGTAATTGTTTACTATGTATTTTTTCTTGCGGGAAATTTTCTTTCCAAGATGGGACTAATCTCACCTTTTTTAGGAGTGTGGATTCCCAATTTTGTCTTACTTTCTGCAGGTATATGGTTAAACATACAGATGATAAGAAAATAATTGAGGTAAGATTTGAGAATCTTAGATAAATATATAACCAAAGAATTTCTCAGATATTATTTCCTCTTTTTATTATTTTTCATAGCTATATTTGTACTTACAGACTTTTTTACCTCTATGGGGAGTTTGAGAAAAGAGGCAAGTATTCTGCAGGTAATTTTTTATTATATCCTTCAAATTCCTTATCTTTTCATCACATTGAGTCCTCTTTCAACAATAATATCCAGCTTATTTGCTGTCTCTTATTTTTGCTCCACCAACCAGCTGCAAGCCATACAGATAAACAGAATATCAGCAAAAAGAGCTGTTCTCCCCTTATTTACAGCTGGCCTTATTATAAGCTTTTCCACCTTCTTCCTTGACAATACTATCGTATACAGGGTAAACCAGATCTCCTTTAAAATTAAACAGCGTAATTTTACCCAAATTTCAAAAGCCAAGGTTCAAAGAAACATCTTTGTGGCTATTCCTCCTGAATATGTACTTTATATCCGACAGTTAGACCTAAAAAAGAAAATCGTAAATGACGTATTAATTTATAAAAACTCTCCTCCCACCCTTATCTGTGCAAAGGAAGGCAGATGGACAGGGGATGTGTGGATTCTCTATCAGGGAAGAAATTATATATTAACAGATGAGCCAAGGGGAGAATTTTTTAAGAAAAAAATAATCCCTATCACAAAAAAACCCGAGTATTTCACCAGAACCTATTTTCCTCCTGAAAGAATGAATATATCCGAGTTAGCCCATTATATTGAGGAGTATACCAGAAGTGGATTTAACACAGGTGAGTTTGAAACCGAACTGCAATTTAAAATTTCCTCTCCATTTGCGAATTTCATTTTAATGTTATTGGTGATACCTCTGGGAATTATTCTTGGCTGGAGAGGAAAGGGAGCAAGTTTTGCTCTTGGTCTTTTAATCAGTTTTGGATATTATGAGTTAACAGCCCTTTTCAAAACCATGGGAAAAACAGGAGTAGTAGAACCATTCTTTGCTGCCTGGATAGCAAACATAGTATTTATAATTGCAGGAGCTTATTTAATTTACAAAATGGAGTAGTTTTGGTATAGCTATACACCCTGCATTCTTTCCAGACAGTGATGAAGCTCATCAAGTGCAGGAGGAAAGATTCTAAATACCTCTACATCCGGAGGAAATTTTAAAAAGTTATTCTCCCTTATAAAAAGAACAGCTATTTCATCCTGTTTTAAATCCTCGTCTATTTTTTTGGAGATATACTCATCTCGTTCCTTTAAATTTTGAGAGAAAAAATTTGACAGTAAAGCACCCACCCTGGGACTTTTTAAATTTAAAGAAAGACATCTAACCAAATCAAGGTGCTCCTGAACCAAGACAAAATCCTCAATTCCTTTTAAACTGGCACCTTTTTCAATAAGTTCTTTCACTATTTTCCAGCTAACCTCATCCATCTGTTGAATGATTTTAGCTCCTTCTTCACCATCCCTGTCAACCATCTCGTAGTAAACTTTACCTATTTTACCCATTTTTCGTTGTAAATCATCAAGCTGAGATTCCACCTGTTTCCAGTATTTTTTAAGCTTGTTCTGGTACTCCCTTAAAAGCTCCTTATGTTCATATCCCGGCAAAAGAAGAGGAATTAAGTACACTTTCCTTTTACCAGAAGTTTTGTATTCCTTAACAGATGGCTTTTCTATTTTTCCCAGAAATTTCTTACTCATTTTTTCTACCTTTTTCAGTATTCTCCAGTTTTAACTCCAGGTAAGACTTCCTTATCAGGGAATTAAGAGGTATACCCAGTTTATTTAAAATATAGAATATTTTTCCTTTCTCATCAAGACTCTTTCCCTCAATTTCTATAAAACTGCCCAACTTTTCTACCTGATCAAGACATATCTTTAACCTCTCCCACTGATAAAGTTCCCTTTCTTTAACTATTTTCTCAAAAGCTACAAAGCCCAGTTTTTCTAAAAAGGAAAATACATCCCCTTTTACCTGAAGCTGAATTTCCTCTCTGCTCTTGGTGTCCGGGTCAATCTTTGGCCCCTTATAGGTAAGATAAAACCTTCCCTCACTCTCCCTCACTCTGATAGCCTCATCTGTTAACTTAAAATCACGACAGGGATGATGAAAGTAAACATCAACCTGTTTTTCCTTTTTTACAGGATATAAATTTATTTTAGACAATTTATCTCTTATCAATTTTCCATTTATCCTAGCTTTTACTTCAACCTCGAGTGCCATTTCTCTTATTCAGTTTACTTTGTTTGGATATATTTAAAAGGATACCAATAGCAACAAGGGAAGTCAATAAAGAAGAACCCCCGTAGCTTATAAAAGGAAGGGCTGAGCCTGTTGTGGGCAAAATAACCGTAGCAACTCCCATATTTATCAGGGCCTGTCCACTTATAAGACAGGTAAGACCTATAGCAAGTAATCTTCCAAGCTCATCTGGTGCTCTTTTAGCTATTTTTAGCCCTCTCCAGGTAAAAATAAGAAATAATAAGATGATTAAACTGGTCCCTATGAATCCAAACTCTTCTCCAATAACCGCAAATATAGAATCTGTATGAGGTGTTGGTAGATAAAAAAGCTTCTCGTTTCCCTTACCTGGCCCCATTCCCCATAAACCACCTGCACCAATAGACATTTTAAGATGAAGGGGTTGGAATCCTATTCCCAGGGGATCGCTTTCCGGGTTTAAAAAAGCAATTATTCTATTCTTTCTGTAGCCAATTTTGGAGATAGAAAAGTAAATAGGTAAAATTCCCAATGCAGCTACATAGAGCATATGACTTATTTTTGCTCCCCCTGCGTAGATTAAAACAAAACCAACCCCTGCAATGATAAGAGCAGATCCAAGATCAGGTTCTATCATCACCAGTAAAAAAATCAGGGATATAATTATAAGATAGGGAAGGAAACCACCGATGAAACTGATTATCCTATCTTTTTTTCTTACAAGAGAACAGGAAAGATAAATGATAATACCAAGCTTGGCAAGCTCGCTTGGCTGAATTTGAAAAGAGCCAAAGGTTATCCAGCGATGAACTCCCCTTATCTGTCTACCTAATTTTGGAGCAAAAACAAGAAGAAGAGATAAAATAACAAAGAGAATAACAACTCTATCAAATCTTTTGTAAAAATGGTAATTTAATCTGCTGGCAAAAAACAAAAATAAAACACCCAGCCCTAACCACTTCAACTGATTCATAGCCCACCCGTAAGGTGGAGCGTTATCATCTATATACCCAAAAGGAGCGCCGGCACTAAAAATTGCCAGTACCCCTATAATGCATAACAGTGAAACTACGATAAGGAGAAAGCAGTCAACCTGTGGTTTTTTTCTCAATTTCCTCTTTTAACTTTTTCACCTCTTCTTTAAATTTATTGCCCCTTTCCTTATAACTACTAAACTCATCAAAACTGGAACAACCAGGGCACAAAACTACAGTATCCCCTCTTTTACTCCAGGAAAAAGAAACTCTAACAGCCTCCCCAAGAGTTTTACAGTCCCTGATGGGAAATGTTCCCTCAAGTTGCCTTCTTATCTTATCTTTTGCCTCACCTATTAAAACAATACCTTTCAGATTACCGGGAAAATACTTTCTAAGAGAAGAAAAATCCCCTCCTTTATCTCTACCTCCCATTATTAAAATAGCCGGTGCATCCAGTGTTTTAATTAAAGCTTCTACAGCCGCTTCATTGGTAGCCTTAGAATCATCTATAAAGTTAACCCCCTTTATCTTTGCTATTAATTGCTGGCGATGAGCTAAAGGTTTATATTCAACAAGGGCCTTATGTACTATCTCAGCATCAATACCTTCAATTAAAGCAATACCAACAGCACACAGCAAATTATCCAAACTGTGGAATTTTTTAAGGTCAAGATCTCCAATATAAATTCTTACAAAATGCCCTCCAATATTTGCCACCAAACTTTTGTTATCAATGAATAAGTTAGCCTCCGGATTTTTACGGTGGCTAAAGAAAATTACCTTGGCCTCTGTTAATTTTGCCAGATGAGCAACTTGATCCTGATCACAATTTAAAATTGCCACATCATCCGATGACATCCTGGTCAGGGGTGAGGACTTGATGTTTAAATACCTTTCCATGGAAAAATGTCGATCCAGATGATCAGGAGCAACATTTAATATAGCGTAAATATGAGGTGAAAAATTATCCGTAGTTTCCAGTTGAAAACTACTCACCTCCGTTACTATCTTAAAGGATGGATCATTAAAATTAGAGGTTCTTATCAATCGAGAAAGAGGTATTCCTATATTCCCCCCCAGTTTTACATTAATCTTGCTTTTTTTAAGTATCTTATAAGTTAAAAAGGAGGTAGTAGTTTTACCATTTGTACCGGTAATGGCTATCAGGTTTTTTTTAGGAATAAAACGAGTGACAATCTCCAGCTCACCTATAACAGGAATACCCATCGAGCGGGCTTTTTTAACAATGGGTAAATCCAGCCTGACTCCTGGTGAGAGAACAAGAAGGGTTTTATTTTTTAAAAGAACCTTTTCATGAGGTCCAATAAATACCTTTATACCTTTTAACTCGAGTTCTTTTTTTCTGCGGAGAATCCTCTGATTCTCTGCAATTTCGGTAATTTCTACTTTTGCCCCTCTTTCTTTTAAAAGAAGGGCAACTTCCTTGCCAGTTTTTCCTAAACCTAAAATTAAAACCGATTGATCCTGCATTAAAACTCTCATCTGTTCTAAAAAGCCAGTTTATTTTTACCATATAATGCTCATAAGAGCCACTCCAGAAAGAAGAGTTGAGGCAATCCAGAATCTATTAACAATTTGCGGTTCTTTTAACCCATTTAACTCTAAATGATGATGAAAGGGGGCCATTTTAAAAACCCTTTTCCCTGTCAATCTATAAGAGATAACCTGGATAATTACCGATAAAGCTTCAACCACAAATACTCCACCGATGATCAGAAGGAGAATATCTGCTTTTAAAAGTACAGCACTTACTCCAAGGGCACCTCCCAGACTTTCAGAGCCAACTCCACCCATAAATATCCGAGCTGGATACCTGTTATACCACAAAAGGCCTATTAAAGATCCTAAAAGTGCACTCCACAAAAATCCAAGCTCCCCTGATCCTGGAATATAAATCCTGTTAAAAAAAGAGGAAAGAAAATGACTTCCCTGAATATAGGCAAGGATAATAAAAACAATTCCCGGAGCGATCATGGATCCCGCCGCGAGTCCATCCAGACCATCAGATAAATTAACGGCATTTGAAGAGCCTAAAATTATGCACCAGACAAGAATAAAGTAAAAAATATTTAAATTAACCTGTAAATTGAGAAAAGGAACTATCACATAGCTGCCTGTTACTGGATTAAGGTAAAGCAAAATCCCAAGAAAAATAGCACCTGCTGTTTGAAGCAGGAGTCTTATCTTTCCAGGAACTCCTCTGGAGCTTTTGGTATGTTTTTTAATTATATCATCCACAAAACCAATAATTCCAAAATAAAAAATTATAAATAAAAAAAGATAAGAATAAAAGCTAAAGTAATCTCCAAATAAAAAAAAACTCACTCCAACACAGAAAAGTAAAAGTAAACCGCCACCTGTAGGGGTACCTTTTTTAGATTTATGGGTAAGAGGAGAATAGGCACGGAAATAATCAACCATTCCAGATTTTTTAAGCCACCTAATTAGAAGTTTACCTAAAAAAAGGAAAAGAAAAAGGGAAAAAAGAAAAGCTACTCCCATCCGAATTATCAAGGGTAAAAAGCAATAATGATAGATCATCCCACGGATGCCTTTAGCATACTAATTAGATCTTCCATTTTTGTTTTTCTTGATCCTTTAACCAACAGCCAGTCTCCAGATTTTATGTAACTTAAAAGCCTATCGAACAAAGCCTCTTTACTATCGAAACAAAACGAATCTTTTAATCCAGCTTTTTCTGCTCCTGAGGCAACGGCGGGGGCAAATCTGCCATAGGCAAAAATAGCATTTACTCCAACAGAAGCAGCGAATTTTCCTAAATCCTGATGCAATGAAAAAGAATACTCTCCCAGTTCCAGCATATCCCCAAGTATGGCTATCTTTCTTCCCCCATTTAATCTCATCAATGCAGAAAGAGCTGATCTCATTGACTCCGGGTTTGCATTATAGGAATCGTTAAAGATGTTATACTCTCCACATTTTTCAATTTGATAGTGAAGGGGAGGTGGTGAGAAACTTTTAACGGCTTTACTCATTGTAGAAAAGGGGACTTTAAAAATAGAGCAAACTGCTATAGCTGCAAGGACATTGTAAACATTGAAAATACCTGGAGATGGAAAATTAAAAGGTATCTTCTCCTTCTCGGAGATCAAAAGATTAAACCTTATCCTGCCCCCTTCATCATTTATATTCCCGGCTCTGAAATTCGCCTTTTTGTTAATACCAAATGTAATTATCCTGCAGGTTGTTATCTTACGGAAAAAGCCTGTCCAGGGATCATCCTCATTTAAAACCAGGTAATTATCCTCATTCCTGTTTAGTAGAGGGATCATCTCTGCTTTTGCACGAGCTATTTTTTCTACAGTTCCCATCATACCAATATGCGAGTGATGAATATTGGTAATTACACCCACATTGGGTTGAGCTATTTTTGAGAGAATCTTTATTTCTCCGGGCTGATTCATTCCAAGCTCCAGAACACCTATCTGGTATTCGGGTAAGAATTGCAAAATTGAAAGAGGAAGACCAATTTGATTGTTAAAATTACCTTCGGATTTACCAACCTGATAACAGGTAGATAAGATATGAGCAATAAGCTCCTTAACGGTTGTCTTACCATTACTTCCGGTAACTCCAATTAAAGGTATTGATAGTTTTTGCCTGTAAAATTTTGCTATACTTTGAAGAGCTTTAAGAGTATCGTTTACCCGAATTAGAAAAAAATTGGAGGGTAAACTAAAGCAAAAATTATTTACTATAGCTCCTATGGCACCTTTTTTGTAAGCTTCATCAACAAAATCCTCACCGTCAAATTTTTCTCCCTTAAGAGCAAGGAATAAATCACCTTTTTTTATCTTCCGGGTATCCGTACATATCTGCGAGGGGGATAAAAGGATCCTCTTTTTTTCCGATAAATTAATCAACCTTCCCTGGGTAACCTCAAGCAGTTCATGCAAGAAAAAGAAGCTTTTCATCATTAATCACCCGAATTATTATAGCAAATTGGATTCCCTTAGCAAATCACGGATAACAGCTCTATCATCAAATGGGATTACTTTATCTTTTAAAATTTGAACCCTCTCATGTCCTTTGCCAGCTACTAAAAGGGTATCTCCAGATACTATCCGGGATAAAGCATGCTTTATGGCCTCCCGTCTATCTGGAATTGTAACATAATCTTTCCCTTTGATAGCTCCCTCCTCCAGCATACCTTTTTCTATCTGCAGGATTATTTCCTCTGGTTCCTCACTTCTTGGATTATCAGAGGTTACAACAGTGTAATCAGCTATCCTGCAGGCTATCTTACCCATTAGTGGTCTTTTATAGGGGTCTCTATCACCACCACATCCAAAAACCACTACTAACTTACCTCCTGTTAATCTGCGAAGGGTATTAAGTACCCTTTCAAGAGAATTGGGAGTGTGGGCGTAATCAACATAGATCTTTAATCCAGCCCTATTTTCAATAAACTCCAGCCTTCCAGGGATCCTGCTTATATCCTTTAAACCTTCTCTGACAAGATTAATAGGAATTTTCTCTTCTTTAGCAACTACTATTGCTGCAAGTGCATTGTAGACATTGTGAGAGCCTGGTAGAGAAATTTTAAATATCTCATCCTTGCCGTTTATCTTAACCATAAACAAGGATCCCTTATCAGTAATCTGCAAAATCCTGGCACGGTAGTCTGCATTTTTATCTATTGCATAGGTTATAATCTGACAGGAACTTTTCTCTATAATTTTTTTACTATAAGGATCATCCAGATTCACAAGAGCCTTTTTATCCTGTGGCATTTTCTCAAACAATATCAACTTTGCTTCAAGATAACTTTCCATATCCTGATGAAAATCAAGATGCTCGGGAGATAAATTGGTAAAAACAGCCCAGCAAAATCTAACCTCATCTACTCTATGAAGAACAAGCGAATGGGAGGAGACCTCCATAAAAGCATACTCTATTCCACTGTCCACCATTTCTCTTAAAAATCTCTGAAGATCAAGGGACTCTGGCGTTGTAGTTAAGGCAGGGTAGATCTTATCTCCAAGATCGTAATTAACAGTTGAAAGTCTGCCCACTTTTAATCCGGCTTTTTTAAAAATAGCCTGCAAAAAATAGGTAATGGTGGTTTTACCATTGGTTCCGGTAACGCCTATTAGCTTTAGTTTATCTGAAGGAAAGCCATAAAAAATGCTACTTATCTTGGCTAAAGCCTCTCTGGAGGAGGTAACTTTAATTAAAGATATATCGGGGGGAAGATCGACCATCCTCTCAACCACAAAAGTTCTTGCTCCTCTGGAATAGGCCTGCTGGACAAAATTATGACCATCATTTTTAAATCCACTTATAGCTACAAAAAGTGAGCCTTCTTTAGCCCTGCGAGAGTCATAGCATATACTTTTAATCTTTACCTCAGGATCTCCAATAAAAATCTTTTTATCTATTCTGGAGATGATATCTTTCAACTTCATGGATATGTTATTAAGATAGTGATTATTTTAATGCCGGGTTTTAACTGTCAATTCCCCTGCCCAAAGTTCCTGTTCTGGTAAAACTCCGAGGAGTGGTAAAACTCGGGAGAGTATTCTTCCAAATACAGGAGCTGCAACTTCTCCTCCCCAATATACCCCCGTAGGTTCCTTTATCACCACAATTCCCGCTATTTTAGGATTACCTACGGGGGCAAAACCCATAAAGGAGGCAATGTATTTACCCGAAATGTAACCTTTATTCCTCGGGGAAGGGATTTGAGCAGTTCCTGTCTTGCCTCCTATATGGTAACCTTTAACTTCTGCTTTTTTTCCTGTTCCTTCTTTAACAACTTCCTCTAAAGCTTCTCTTAGCTTTCTGGATGTCTCATTGGATATAACTTTTCTTCTTATCAGTGGATTTATCTTTTTAATAACCTCTCCCTTTAAATTAAGTATCTCTTTTACCACGTAGGGACGCAGAAGATAACCCCCATTAACTGCTGCAGATAGGGCCGTTACCATCTGCAAAGGCGTTGCCGCTATTCCCTGTCCTATTGATATACAGGGAAAGTCAGTAAGATACCAGCTTTTAATTGGTTTAACTATTCCTCTTGCTTCTCCAGGAAGATCGATCCCGGTTTTTTCTCCAAATCCAAATGCAGTGATATATCTATAAAATGTAGATTTATCCATTCGTCTGGCTGCCTTGATCATTCCAACATCTGAGGAATTATATATAATCTCCTCAAAGCTCATCTTCCGGTTAAAATCTTTCCAATCGGTAATAGTATGAGAGCCAAATCTTATAGAAGCATCACAGTAAATTTTGTCATCCATATGGATAAGCCCCTCATCTATCAAGGCAGCACTGGTAACAACCTTAAAGGTAGAACCAGGCTCGTAGATAGACTGAATAGCTCGATTTTTCCTCTCATAGGGGGAATACTTCCAGAAAATATTGGGATCATAAGCAGGCTCATTTGCAAGAGCCATTATTTGTCCGCTTTGAGGATCCATGAAAATAGCTTCTGCTGAAATTGCCCCTGTGGTATGGATAGCACGAATCAACTCCTGCTCCACAATGGATTGGATTCTAAGATCAATAGTTAAAACTATATTTTCCCCTGGAACAACTTTTTTTAAAACAGTTTGAGTAAAGGGAATTGGATGTCCAAGCGCATCTTTTCTTAAAAGAACACTTCCCCGTTTTCCTTTAAGCTGCTTATCATAGTAATATTCTACTCCAGCCAATCCCTGATTATCTATCCCCACCCATCCAAGTATGTGACTGGCCAGCTCTCTTTGTGGATAAAACCTTTTCTTTTCCTTTATAAAACCTATACCCTCAAGGGGAAGCTTCTCTATTTTCTTTTTAACTTCGGGGGACAGTTTTCGTGCTATCCATACAAATACTCTATCCTTTTTCAAAGTGGACAAGATTCTTTCTTCTTCCTCACCTATAAAAGGGGCTAATCTTTTGGCTACAAACTCTGGATCAGTTATTCTTCTGGGGGATGCATAAAGTGAATAAGATGCAACATTTATGGCAAGAGAGGTTAAATTTCTATCATAGATTTTTCCCCTTTCAGGAGATACCTTAACAACTCTTATTTGTTCTTCCTCAGCCATATCTTTATATTTTACGTGCTGAATTATCTGGAGTTGAAAAAGGCGAAACTCAATAATTATAAAACCGACAAAGAGCAGTACAAAAGGTAAATATATCCGGATTCCTCTATTTTTTCTTCTTTTCATAAAAAGATTGTAATATCAGTATTTATCAGCTTCTCTCTCGGGATAACCAAGAGTCCTTTAACCTATCTTTGGAAAGCTTACCTATTTTAAAAATTTAACTTTTACCTTCCACACTGAGAAGCTCAACCAACGTTTAAATTTATGTATAATTTGAAGAATCCAGATACCCTCTTTCCTATCTTTAATAAGAAGAGGTGGAGGGGAAGAGCTCTTTCTTGGGGGAGAGATTTTCTCTTCTAAAATTCGAATTTCCTCTGGATCTGTCAGGGAAAGTTTTTTCCTTGCATAATTTTCTACCTTACCGAAAGATAGGTAAGAAGAGAGTTTTTCCTGAAGGAAACCCCTTTTTTCTCTTAGCATTTTTTCCTTGGAGTTTAATTTCTGTAAAAGGTATCCCCTTTGCATTATCTCGGTATTCCTGTAGATCTGCAGTCCGGTAAAACCAACAGCAAAAATAACAATAAGAAATAACCACTTCACCTCTTACAACCTCTGTGCTGCTCTTAATTTGGCCGATCGACTCCTGGGATTGGTCCTGATCTCCTCACGAGACGGTCTTACCACCCGGGAAGTAAGTAAAAGCAGCTCTTTCCCCTCCACCTTCTTAAATTCTCTTTTAACTATTCTATCCTCCAGAGAATGGTAACTTATAACACATATCCTTCCCCCGGGAGAGAGTAAATCAACAGCTACCTTGAGACCCATCTTCAAATTATCTAACTCCCTGTTAACCGCAATCCTTAGAGCCTGAAATACCCTTGTTGCAAAATGAATTCTCTTTCCTCTTCTAAATTTTGCTGGAATTGCCTTTCTCAAAACATCGATTAATTCCTTTGTAGTAGATATGGAATGCTTCTCCCTTTCCTTTACTATGAACTCAGCAATACGTCTTGCCCATCGCTCCTCTCCAAATTCCCACAGGATATTTTCCAGCTCTCTTTGGGGCAGATTATTAACAAGATACTCTGCAGTTATACTCTGTTGAGTATCCATCCGCATATCCAGAGGTGCTACCTTACGAAAGCTAAAACCTCTTTTAAAATCATCCAGCTGGAGAGCGGAAATACCTAAATCGTAAAGAAAACCATCTACCTTTTGAAGACCCTGTTCTTTTACTACTTGCTCAACTCTGGTAAAATTTGCCCTTACCAGCCTTACTCTCTCCCGATAATTTTTTAGCCTCTGCGAAGCAATCTTAATAGCTTCCTCGTCCCAATCTATGCCAATGAGCTTTACTTTTCCTTCTGTTTTCTCAAGAATAGCAAGAGCATGTCCACCTGTTCCTAAGGTGCAATCAACATAAACTCCACCCTTTCGAGGAGATAGATAATATAAAACCTCCTCTACCATTACCGGAGTATGTAGAGAAACCATTATATTCCAAGGTCCATAATCTTCTCTGTAATTTCTTCATAGATCTCCTTTTTCTGCTGATAATAGTTATCCCATACTTTCTCATCCCAAATCTCAACTTTATTAAAAGCACCTATTATAGCAACTTTATCCCTTATCCCGGCAAAATCCTTTAAAGTTTGAGGTATAGTTATCCTACCCTGGGTATCCGGCTTTACAAAGTGAGCACCGGAGAAAAAGATCCGCAAAAATGCACGCACATCAGAACGATTGGTAGAAAGGTTCTTTAATCTATTTCCAAGTTCTTGCCATTCTGAAAAAGGATAAAGAAAAATACTTTTATCAAGACCTTTGGTAATGACACAGCTCTCCTTTTCCTTTTCAAATACCTGTCTAAAGACAGAGGGAATTATCAACCTGTTTTTCTCATCTATTGTGTGTCGATACTCTCCAATAAACAATCTTTACTCTCCTTCCACAGCCTTCCACTTTACACCACATACCTCCACTATAAATTCTATAATTTTTTTGTCAATCTTTTTATTGCTTTAAATACATAACCTTAATCTACGCAAAGCAGTGTTGGTAAGCACTGGGGCAAATTATTTTCGTTGATTTTACTGTGATTTCAATATTTGTTTTACACATATTTTTTTAAAATGAGCTATTTAAGCCAGAAATGCTTATAAAGTGTAAATTAATTATTATAAAAATTGCCAAAGAAAAATAAGTTAATTATAATTAACCTCACAAAAATTCAAGCTAAGATTATTTGAAATTGGGACACT